>NZ_JBNDHX010000004.1:0-89241 GCF_056755275.1 Leifsonia sp. HAY1-4F | reverse complement strand
TGTGTGCCGCGATCAGCGCTTCGACGCTCATGTCGAGCAAGGCGGCGAGCTCGGGAAGGTCTTCACCGTCGTAGACCGTGTCGATCGGAACGGGTGTCCGCTGGTGGGGCGCGCTGTCGTCGGAGCCCGGATGGATGCGGGCCAACGCGTCCACGAGCCCGGGGAGCGCTGCGGCACTCGTTGCCGTGACGACGATCGTGTCCGCGCCGGCGATGACTTCGAGCTGACCGGGTAATGGGTTCTCCAGCAGCGCGGTCTGGACGACCGGGAGGTCGGCGCCGTCGAACCGGGCGCGCACGGCCTGGGTGCCGAATGGGGTCACAGCGGTTGCTGCACCCCATCCGGCGATCGGTGCGATGAGCTGGGTCACGCCGGTTCCTGTGCCCGGACAGCTGCTGTGTTCAGCAGCTCGATGTCTTCTTCCGGCCGGGGATCGCGGCCGAGGGCGAGCCCGACGATGGTGGCGACGGCGGCGGCGGCGAGGTAGATGACGACGGCGATCCAGGTGCCTGTCGCGCTGAACAGGGACGTGAAGATCAGGGGCGCGATGGCGCCGCCGATGACGCCGGCGAGTGTGTAGGCGAGCGAGCTCCCCGCGAAGCGCAGCTGCAGAGGGAACTGCTCGGTGATGAACGCGGCTTGCGGTCCGTACAAGAGCGCATGAAGGGCGAGACCGACGACGATTCCGACCGTGAGCACGACGAGGTTGCCGCCCTGGATCGACCAGAAGAACAGCGGCGCCCAGATCAGGGTCGCGATCGAGCCGATGCCGTAGATGAAGCGGCGGTTGAAGCGGTCGGTGAGCGCACCCGCCAAGGGCATGATGAAGATCTGGAACGCGCCGCCGATCAGGATCGCAACGAGCACGGAACTGGTCGGCAACTTGAGAGCGGTCGTCGCGTAGACGGCGACGAACACGGTGAGCAGCGAATACAGCACGTCCGGAAGGACACGGCTGAGCGCTGCCGCGACCAGCGCACGGGGCTGCTGACGGAACACATCCTTCAGCGGCGTCTTCGGGCGCTCATCGAGCGCGACCAACGACTTGAAGATCGGTGTCTCCTCCAGTTTCAGCCGGATGATCAGACCGAAGGCGACCAGAACGCCCGACAGGAGGAACGCGATCCGCCATCCCCAGTCGAGGAAGCTGTCCCTGGTCATGATCCCTGCAAGGAGGGCGAGGACACCGTTGGCGAGGAGATTGCCGACCGGCACCCCGATCTGAGCGGCGGACGCCCAGAATCCGCGGTTCCGTGGGTTCGCGAACTCGCTCGACAGGAGGACCGCGCCGCCCCATTCGCCGCCGACGCCGATTCCCTGGGCGAGGCGGAGCAGCACGAGCAGCGTCGATGAGATGGCGCCGAAGGAGGCGTAGCTCGGCAGGAAGCCGATGAGCACGGTTGCGATGCCGATGAGAAGCAGCGTGGCGATCAGGACCTTCTTGCGTCCGATACGGTCGCCGAGGCGGCCGAAGATGACGCCTCCGATCGGGCGGGCGAAGTATCCGACGGCGAAGACGGAGAACGAGAGCAGCAGCCCGATGTAATGGTCTTCGGCCGGGAAAAACACGGCAGGGAAGACGAGGGCCGACGCGACCGAGTACACGGCGAAGTCGTAGTACTCCAGCGACGTTCCGGTCAGGCTCGCGATGAAGGCCCGGACCGCCCCGGCAGGTGGCTTGGTTCGTGTGGACAGAGACGTACCGTTCATTGGCTTCTTCCTTCTTGCAGTGGGTGTGAGAGAGAGTCGCTCGAGGTCACCGTTCGGGCCGGAGGATCTCCGGCGAACGGGACGAGTGATACGCCGGCTTCGGCGAGGGCGGCACGGACACGGTTCGCGATTCCGACCGCGCCGGGAGTGTCCCCGTGGACGCAGATGGAGTCGGCCTCGATGTTCAGGACCCGGCCGTCCACCGCCTCCAGCCGGTTCGTCGTCGCAAGTCGCACGACGCGGGCGGCGATATCGTCCGGGTCGTGGAGGACGGCGTTCGGTGTGCCCCGGGGGACGAGCGCACCGCTGGGCAGGTAGGCGCGATCGGCGAACGCCTCGATCGCGACGCGAAGGCCGCGCGCTGCCGCCCGTTCCAGGACGACGGCGCCGGGTAGCCCGAGCACGACCAGATCCGGCGAATAGGCCGAGATCCCGTCGACCACGGCCTGGGCTTGCCGCACGTGCGTTCCGATCGCGTTGTAGAGGGCCCCGTGGGGTTTCACATACCGTACGCGGCCGCCCTCGGCCCGGGCGATTCCATCCAGGGCGGCGATCTGGTAGAGCACATCGTCGGCCAGTTCCAGCGGGTCGACATCGATGAACCTGCGCCCGAAGCCGATGAGATCCCGGTACCCGACATGCGCGCCGATCGTCACGTCGCCCGCGATGGCGGTGCGCGCAACGGCGCGCGCCGTGGATGGGTCGCCGGCATGGAAGCCGCACGCGATATTCGCACTCGAAACCGCGCGGAGCATCGCTTGATCGTCTCCGAGCTGCCATTGCCCGAAGGACTCACCAAGATCACCGTTGATGTCGATACTGACCACGATCGGCACGATACAGGTTGTTGAACAATCCTGCAATCCTTCGATAGTTGAATTCACACCTCCGCTGTACACTGTGAGGTGTCGAGGGCAGAGGGGGATCAGTGAGTGCGAACACGGTGTATGAGGAGCTCGTCTCGGCTCGCGCGAAACTCGAACAGTCGAGCCGGAGCGTGCAGGTCGCCAACGTCTTACGGGAAGGGATCCTCGCAGGCGCGTTCCTCCCGGGCTCCCGCATGAGCGAGCTCGAGATCTGCGAAGCGCTCGCGGTCTCACGGAACACGCTGCGCGAAGCGTTCCGCACCCTTGTGGAAGAGGGGCTCCTCGTCCACGAACTCAATCGCGGCGTTTTCGTCCGTACACCGAGCGAGTCGGCAGTGGTCGATCTGTATGCATGCCGGCGCGTCGTCGAATGTGCTGCGGTGAGCCGACCGCACACGCCCGACCGGCTGAGCCGAGTGGTCAGTGTGATGCGCGATGCGGATGCCGCGGCTGCGGCGGAGGACTGGGTCGCCCTCGGCTCGCACAACATCAGCTTCCACATCGCCATCGTCGCGCTCAACGGGAGCACCCGGTTGGACACGCTCCTGACGCCGATCTGGAATGAGATGCGTCTGGTCTTCCACATGATCAGCGACCCGGCGGCATTCCACCTGGGGTATCTCGAACGCAACCGCGAGCTGCTCGAAGCCCTGCAGGCCGGAGACTCCTCGGCAGCGAAAGCCATGGCCGATTATCTGGACGACGCCGAACACGAGGTGCTCGCCGAGCTCAACGGCCGGACCACACGGCATCCGGCCGCATAACCGCCCGCGAAGTCGAGGGCGCGCATCCAGTCGTCCGCGGTGAGATCGTGACCGCCCTCCCGCACGTGGTGGCCGATCCCGCCGGCGTGGAACGCCGGGGCGGCGGCGAGCACTGCCGCGGCCTCGCCCACCGGGTCGGCCCACTGGTCGTCCTGCGCGCTGAGCACGAGCACGCGGCGCGGAGCGATGGCCGCCAGTAGCTGATGCTGGTCGACGGGCAGCTCGTCCTCCCGGTGCGCGTATCTCGCGAGCGAGGGCACGAACCAGTGCGGGAAGGCCGTCGTGATCGCGGCGACGTCCTCGCCGCCGGGGTGCCGGAACAGCGACGCTCCCGCGCAGCCGGAGTCATTGGAGACAGCAACGCCGAACCGCCGGTCCTGCGCGGCCGCCCACAGCGCGGCCTTGCCGAGTCGCGAGTGGCCCAGCGCGATCGAGCGCGAGGTGTCCACGCCGATCCTTTCGGCCACGTCCAGAAGCCGTGACATCCCCCACGCCCACGCGCCGATCGCGCCCCAGGCAGGCTGCTCCGTTTCACGTGCGGGGAACAGCGCACGGACTCCCGGACTCGCAAGCTGAGGGTCGTCGGGCTCGACCTGCCGATAGTCGGCGGTGAGCACCGCGAAGCCGGCCGCCACGATCTGCGCGAAGGGCCAGCGGCCGGACTGGTCGCCGTCGATGCTGTCCTGGTTGCCGGTGAAGTTGAGGGCGACGACGACCGGCGCCGGATCCGTCGCCCCGGTCGGGACATGCGCGAGGATGTCGAGGGGGAGCGTCCCGTCCGGGCAGGCGATCGACGCCACGAGCTGGCGGCGCACGGCGGCGCCGTCGAGGACGGTCTCGGGAGGCTGAGGCTCGGTGACGCCGGTCAGGCGCCCGCCTGTCGGAGTGCGGCCGTAGACCACCCGGGCGAACGTCCCCACGATGCCGTCGGACAGTCCGGGCAGCGGCGGCAGCGCGGGCGCGGAGCCCAGCCAGGCGCGTGCCGCGCCGACGACGGCCTCCGCCGCCGCGATACCTCCGACCCCGCTCACGGCGCGTGGAGCCCCCCGTCCAGCCCGCGCACCCCCGCTGCCCACGCGTCGTGGCCCGAGAGCCCGGCCGGGAAGCGCGCCGCCGCGCGCTCGTCGACCTCGATACCCCACCCGGGCGCATCGTGCGGCGTCAGCCAGCCGTCCACGATCTCCAGCGTTCCCGGGAACACCTCGTGCACCGCCTCCGAGTAGACATGGCCTTCCTGGATGCCGAATGCGCTCGTCGTCACGTCGACCGCGACGTTCGCCGCCGCTCCGATCGGGGACGTGTCGCCCGGTGCGTGCCAGGCGGTGCGCACGCCGGAGAACTCCGCCAGCGTCGCGAGCTTCTTCGCAGGGGTCAGGCCGCCGATGGCGGAGATGTGGGCGCGGATGAAGTCGACGCCTCCGCCGGTGATCAGCCGGGCGGCCTCGGTCAGGGACGTCGCGAGCTCACCCACGGCGATCGGCACCGGCGACTGCGAGCGCACCTCGGGGAGGCGGTCCCAGTGCTCCGGCGCGACCACATCCTCCAGGAAGAACAGCCGGTACGGCTCCAGAGCTCGCGCGAGCACCACGGCCTCCTTCGGCGTGAGCCTGGAGTGCACGTCGTGCAGCAGCTCGAGCCGGTCGCCGAAGCGCACGCGAGCCTCCTCGAAGAGGGTGGGCGTCGTCGCCAGGTATGCGCGCGGGTCCCAGCCCCGGGGGTACGGCGCCCCCGCCCGCGCCGGTGCCGCGACCGGCGCGGCGCCGTACGTGCCGATACCCGGCTGCCCCACTTGCAGCCGGACGTGCCGCCACCCCTGCTCCGCGAACTCCTCGGCCCGATCCAGGGTCTCCCGGATGTCGCGACCGCCCGCGTGGATGTAGGTGTCCGCTGCCGCCCGCACCTTGCCGCCGAGCAGCTCGTGCACGGGCAGGCCGGCGCGCTTGCCGGCGATGTCCCACAGCGCCATGTCGAGACCGGAGAGGGCGTTGTTGCCGACAGGCCCCTCCCGCCAGTAGCCCGAGTAGCGGACGAGCCGGAGGAGATCGCCGAGGTCGCCGGGGTAGCGCCCGGTCACGAGGGGCGCGAGGTGCTGCTCGACGAAGGCGACGACGGCGTGCCAGCGTTGAGTGAAGGTCGCGCACCCGTAGCCGTACAGGCCGTCCTCGTCGGTGTCGACGCGCACCACGACGAGCGGGGTGCCCTCCGGCGCCGTGACGATCGCGCGCACGCCGGTGATGCGCACCTCCCGCGGCGCCGGCCACGGCTGGTCGAGGGTGCGGAACGGGGCGGTGTCAGGCACTGAGGGCTCCCAACTCGAGCGGGTCGGCGACCGGGTCCGGCCGGTGGATCGAGTACTGCGGTTCGAATCCGAGCAGCTCGCGCGCCCGGGCGGTGTCGACCAGCGGCCCGCGCGCGCCGATGGGCGACCGGAGCGGCACGGCAGGCGCGTAGGCGCGCAGCAGCTCGTCCGCGGGGCGGTCGATCAGGAGGTCGCCGGCGCTGAGGCTGACGACGTGGGCGCCCGCCAGCGGGGCGGTCAGAGCGTGTTCGATCGCGCGCACGCCGTCGCGGAGATCCAGGTATGCCCATCCCTCGCGTGCCATCGACGCGGGGTCCCGCCCGACCGACTCGGCCGCGCCCCGGAGGGTCTCCGCGTCCTTCACGAGCGGGAAACGCAGGGCGACCACGTCGATCCCCCAGCGCCGCCACATCATGCGGGCGGTGGCCTCGTCGACCTGCTTCGACAGCGAGTACGGGTCGTCGATGTCCGCCGGCGTCTCCTCGTCAAGCGGGAAGTACGCGGGATCGACGTCGTGGCTGTTCATCGGGACGCCGAACGCATTGATGCTGCTGGCGATCACCGCACGGCGCACGCCGGCCTGACCGGCGAGCGAGAGCACGGTGAAGGTGGCGAGCACGTTCGTCCCGAAGACGGTCGGCGGCGTCCCGAGCGAGGGGTGCGGGATGGCCGCCAGGTGCACGACGGCGTCGACGCCCTCCAATGCCCGGGCGACGACGGCTTCGTCGCGTGCGTCGCCGGCGATCACCCGGTCCGCCGGGGTCCCGCCGTCGAAGTCCAGCGAGAGTGCGGTGACCCCCACGCCCAGCCCGGCCAGCCGCTCCGTCGCTGCCCGGCCGATCGCACCGTCAGCGCCCGTCACCAGTACCCGCCGCGGAAGCGGCCCGATGCGGTCGTCCGTACCGTCGTTCATCCTTTGACCCCTCCCGACATTCCGACTCCGCGCAGGAACGACCGCTGGAAGACGATGAACAGCACCACGGGGATCAGCAGGGCCAGGAACAGCCCGGCGAGCTGGATGTTCAGCTCGCTGTGCTGCGCGAGCTTGGGCAGCGCGACCGAGATCGGCTGCAGATCCGGGTTCGGCAGCACGAGCAGCGGCCAGAGGTAGTCCTTCCACGACGCGATGACCGCCAGGAGCGCCACCACTCCGAGGATCGGCCGCGACAGGGGCAGCACCACCGTGGTGAAGACACGGAGGTGCCCGGCGCCGTCGATCCGGGCGGCCTCGAAGTACTCGCGCGGGATGGCGTCGAAGAACCGCTTGATCACGATCACATTGAACGCGCTGGCCGCGGCGGGCAGCCAGACCGCCCAGTACGAGTTGGACAGGTTCGCCCCGATCACCGGCATCTTGAGGATGGTCAGGTAGAGCGGCACCAGCGAGACGATGCTCGGGATGAACAGTGTCGCGAGGATCGCGCCCGACAGGATCCGACCCCACTTCGGCCGCAGTACGCTCAGCACGTAGGCCCCGGTGGTGCAGACGAACAGGTTCGCGATCATCGCGCCGAGCGCCAGGATCGCGGTGTTCCCGAGGTAGTAGCCGATGTGCCCCTGGGTCCACGCCGTCGCGAGGTTCTGCCACTGCACGACTCCGGACGGGAAGAACGCGAGCGGGTCGCGCAAGGTGTCCTGCGTCGGCGAGATCGCGGCCTTCAGCAGCCAGAGCAGCGGGCCGAGCCCCGCGATCAGCAGGCCGACCAGGATCAGGAGCTGCACGATCGTCAGGGGGATGCGCACACCGCGGCGCTTGCGGTCGCTGTCGGAGATCAGGCTGCGTTCGGCGGTCCGGGTGCGACTCATCAGTCGGTGCTCCATTTCCGGGTCGTGAACTGGTACACGGCCGACAGCACGCAGAGTCCGGCGGCGAGCAGCACGCTCAGGGCGGTCGCCGCGCCGTAGTCGCCGTTGACGAACGCGTAGTTGTAGATGAGGAGCAGGATCGTCGTGGTCGCGCCCTGCGGGCCGCCGCCCGTGAAGAGGTACGGCTCGGTGAAGAGCTGCATCGTCCCGATGATCTGCAGCAGCAGCATGACCAGGATCACCCCGCGGATCTGCGGGAGGGTGATGTGCCACACTCGCGACCAGATCCCCGCGCCGTCGAGCTCCGCCGCCTCGTACAGCTCGGTGCGCACCGAGGTGAGCGCGGCGAGGTAGATGATGACGGCGGTTCCGGATGCCGCCCAAGTGGCCTCCAGCACGATCGAGGGCATCGCGGTGGCCGGCGAGTCCAGCCACGGTTGCGGCGGGATGCCGACCAGGCCGAGGATCGAGTTGAACAGGCCGTCCGCCGACGAGTCGTAGAAGACCTTCCAGAGCAGGATGGACACCACCGGCGGCACGATCACCGGGAGGTAGGCGAGCGTCGTGTAGATCCACGACCTCCCGCGGAGTTCGGCCATCAACACGGCGAGGAAGATCGGAAGCGGGAAGCCGAAGACGATCGCGAGCACGGTGAAGTACAGGGTGTTGACGGTCGCCTGGCCGAGCGCCGGGTCGGCCAGCACGTACTGGAAGTTGCCCAGTCCCACCCACTGGGCGGGGGCGACGAGGTTGGTCCTCTGCAGGCTCATGACGAGCCCGTTCACGATCGGCCCCCACGAGAAGTAAAGGAAGATCAGGACGACCGGCAGGGCGAAGAGCACGACGGTCGGGCCGCCCTGGCGGTACCAGGCGGCGAAGCGATTGCGGCGCCGCGCCTGAGGACGCGCGGTCCCCCGCGTGGTCGCCCGGTGTTCCACCGGCTCCGGGACGGTCGGAGCCTGCTCCCTGATCACCATGGTCACTCCTTACGGGATGGGCTGTCCGGCGCGCACGGGGTCACGGTACGCGCCGGACAGTGGGCGGATCAGCGTCCGAGCTTGGCCTGGACGGTGGTCGCCGCCTTCGAGAGCAGCGACGGGATGTCCGCGTTCTGGTCGGACAGCACCGCCTGCACCACGGGATCGAGCGCCGCGTAGACCTCCTGGGCCTGTGCCGGCGGTTCGGGGATGATCCTCTGATCCGCCGCGACCTTCACATACGGGTCGAAGTTGCTCACCGGTACGTTGACGTACGGCTTGATCCACTCGTCGTACTTCGCCTGCTGGTCGGCGCCCATGACCGGGAGGCCGGGGAGACCGACAGGCTGCTTGTCAGCCGCCTGCGCCTTGGCCTGCGCCACCGCGGCGGACTGGTCCTGGTACTTGGTGAGGTAGAAGAACTGGATCCACTTGAGCGCGGCGACCTTCTGCTCCGCAGTCGCGCCGGGGTTGACCACCTCGGCAGCACCGCCGGAAAGGGTGCCGTGGGCGCCGCCGTTCTGGGGAAGGCCGCCGACGCCGAAGTTCTTCGGGTCCATCCCGTTGGTCACGACGGACGCCGAGTACTGGTCGGGCGCCGACATGAACATGCCGATCTTCCCGGCCGCGAAGCCCTGCGCCATGCTGTCCAGGTCGTAGAGGGTGGTGGTGCCCATCGAATGGTCCGTCCAGCGCATGTCGTGGAGGGCCTGCAGCGCATCCTTCGACGGGGTGTCGTCGAACGTCACCTTCGTGCCCGCCGCGTTCTCGATCGTGCCACCGAATGCGTACGTCTGCGTGGTGAACATCCAGCCGCCCTGGTTCTTGGTGCTGAGCTGCGCGTAGCCGACGGCGCCGGTCTTCTGGGCAATCTGTTTGGCGTCGGCGCGGACCTCGTCCCACGTCGCCGGCGGCTTGTCGGGGTCGAGCCCGGCCTTGGCGAACAGGTCGCGGTTGTAGACGAGGCCGACGGAATACGCGGTGATCGGCACCCCGTACGTGTGGCCGCCACTGTCCTGCGCCACCTTGAGGACGGTCGGGTTGAGCTGGCCGCCGAGCTTGGTCTGCTTGAGCGCGTCGGTGAGGTCGGCGACCTGCTTGCGGGCGATCAGACCCTGCGGCTCGGTGAACGGCACGCTGAGCACGTCGGGGAGGTTGCCGCCGGCCACGAGCGCCTGGAAGGTCGATGCGTCCCAGACGGTCTCGCTCGGCTTGAGCGTGATGTCGGGGTTGGCCTTCTCGAACGCCTTGACCTGCTTGTCGTAGTAGGCGCGGTTGTCGGCGTCGGACGTGGTCGGGCGGTTGCCGATGGTGATGGTCACTTTTCCGCTGCCGGCGTCCGAGCCGGGCGAGTTGGAGCATCCGACCAGTGCGGCGAGGACGGCGACGCCGCTCGCTGCGGCGACGATCGCCTTTCGCGATGGTTTCATCATTGAAACTCCTTGATTGCAGCGGCCTGGGGAGGCCGCGTTCTCCGGGTGGGGGTGATGTAGCGCAAATGCTTTCGCACCCGCAGTCTGCCGCATGCTTTGGTCAAAAGCAAGGTCGAGTAGAAAATGCGCAATTGATTGCGCGACTCTGCGCAAGGTGCCATAGCCTGGGTTGGGATGGACTGCAACAGTTTGCGCCCGCCCCGGAGGATGGACACGCGGGGGACCCGGTCGACCCGACGCGTCGACGACCGGTAGTGGAATCGCTCTCACGCCGATGGCAGGCGGGGCGCGAGTGCCCTACCGTTGGGGTGAACGCCACTCTCGAGGAGGACTGATGACCAAGCGAGCCAGCATGAGCGACGTCGCGCGCGCCGCGGGCGTCTCGCTGACCACCGCCTCCCGAGCCCTTGGGGGCGTGGGCCGGGTTTCCCCCGAGACCCGCGCAAAGGTCATCGAGACCGCGGAGCGCCTCCAGTTTCAGCCCGACATGATCGCGCGTTCCTTCGTCACCGGCCGCAGCTTCATCGTCGGCGTGCTGGCCGAGGCGGCACGCGGCCGGTTCAGCATGCCGCTCATCGTGGGCGCGACCGACTATCTCGGCCGGGAGAACATCGCGGCCGTCACGCTCGACGCGCGCGGTGCGCCACGCCGGCTCAACGACAACCTCAAGCGCCTCCGCTCGCGCCGTATCGACGGCCTCCTCGTCGTCGGCGACGATCCGAACCGGGCGAGCCTGGTGCTGTCCGAGGACTTCTCGGTGCCGGTCGTGTTCGCCTCCTCGTCGGCCACCCCCGAGACGGACTACGTGGTCGCACCGGACAACCGCGGCGCCGGCCGCACAGCCGCCGAGCACCTGATCGGCCTCGGCCGCCGCAATATCGCGCACGTCACGGCCGCGGTCCACGAGCCTGCGGTGGATGCGCGCGCCGCCGGCTTCACCGAGGCAATGGCCGCCGCGGGCATGAGGATCGCGATGGGCGGCCCGCTCTACGGCAGCTACCTGCAGCGCTGGGGCACCGACGCTGCCGAGCGGATCATCGCCGCCGGGGAGCCGGTCGATGCGATCTTCGCCGCGAACGATGAGATCGCCATGGGCCTGTTCGCGACCTTCCACCGGCACGGCATCCGGGTCCCCGACGACATCGCGATCGTCGGCTACGACAACCGCCTGGCCGGCGTCCAGCGCCCCGACGACCCGCTCACCACTTTCGACCCAGAGCTCAGCGCCGTCGGAGAGAAGGCCGCTGAGCGGCTCCTCACCGTGATCGGCGGAGGCGGCCAGCCCGGCGTGGAGTACGTCGCGCCGCGATTCGTGCTGGGGCGCTCCACCGTCGGGCCGACCCTGGAGCCGTACGACGTGATGTGAGACCTACCCCGCGCTCGTCACGCACTCCTCCACTCGAACGTCTCCTTCTCCTTCAGCCGCGCCGCCTCGGCCATCAGCGGCGTGCCGCTCGTGTCCTGCGCGCTCACCAACTGCCCGTTCACCAGTGCCACGAGGCCGGCACCCGCTGTGCCGGTGACCACCCAGCGGAACTTCTCCCGCTCGCCGATCGCCGTTACCTGTGCCTCGAGCGGAAAGCCCGTCGTATCCTTCCACGCGCTCACATAGTTGCCGTTCGCGAGTGCGCGCAGGGCGATCGCACCGCCGCCTGCGTCCACGACCGTGAACTTCTCCCAGGTGCGCACGGTCGTGGCCACGGCCTTCACTGGCGCGGTGGCGCCCTCATCGGTCCGGGTGCTTGCATAGAGCCCGTTCCAGCACTTCAGCGAGATGGTGGCGCCGATCGGCGCCAGGCTCGGGACAGCATCGGGATGCGCCGTGACGTAGCTCTGGTAGGCGTGGTATGGCGGGTCGAGCGGTGTCCCGTCGCCGCTCGTGAGACCCCACTCCGTCCAGCCGTCGAGGTCGAAGTACATGCCGGACTGGAAGGCCACGGTGGTCCGCGCGGTGCGGAACTCCTCCAGCTGCGTCGCGATGTAGGAGGCACGATGGTCGAGGCTCTGCTCGGGGCCGGAGTTCCACTCGGTCATCAGGAACGGCTTTCCGTAGCGGGCCTTGACGTAGATGGGCAGGTTGAACGAGGGGCCGGATCCGTCGGTGCCGATGTGGAAGATGTCGCCGTCGACCTCGTAGTTGTGCCACGTGGTGAGGTCCCAGCGCACCGTCGGGTGGCCTCCTGTGCCGTCCGGCTGCATGCCGTCCCAGAGGGCGTCGGAGGCGCCGACGTCCGACTTGCAGAAGTTGATGCCGCAGAGTGCCGATGGCTGAACCGACTTGACTCCATCGATCAGGCCCCGCATGAAGCCGCGCATGAGCGGCCAGTTGGTGTTGTCGAAGTCGATCGCCTTGGTGCCCGCGTCGCCCACCTCCCCGGGCAGGATGATGTAGCCATCGCGGGTGAGCTCGTTGCCGCACTCGTACATCGTGACCCCGTAGGGCGCCATCGCGGTCGCGACGTTCGCTCCGATCGCGTGGGAGGCCGAATAGGCCCCCGATTCCGTGGAATAGGCCAGGTTCTGGTTGGAGTCGCGCAGGCCGGCGTCGATCACGGGCATGATCTTCAAGCCCGCGGCGTGAACGGCCTGGGCGATCGACGCCGCTTGACCGATCGTGCCCGCACTGCCTCCTGTGTTGACCCGGAGCACGGACGCTCCGAGCGCGCCCATCGCCGCGGCCACATCCGCGGGCGTCAGCGCCGTGTCGCGGTGCACGTTGACGCCGTACATCGATCCGGCCGGAGCCGAGAGCGGGATGCGCGGGTCGCTGCACGGTCGCCAGACGCTGCCCAGGACCACGTACCACTGGCCCCCTGTGCCGCAGTGGTAGACCATGCCCCCGTACCAGAGCAGCAGCGACACGTTGTAGGTGTTCCCCACCGTCGCGCCGTCGCGGTAGATGACCCCGCCCGAGAGAGTCCAGACGTGGCCGCCGTTGTCTGTGATGGATGCCGCGGACGGGATGGTCGTGCCGTCCGGAGACGCGTTCGGGGAGTCGGTCATCGGTCGTAGGCCGAGCGGTGAGGCCGACGCACGGGAAGGCGGTGCGGCGGCCGCGAGCACCACGGAGGCGGATGCCGCTGCGGCGGCGCCGAGGAAGATCCGGCGCGGGATGGGCCGCCTCGGAGAGCTCGCGGACGCCTCGGTCTGATCGTCGTTCATCTTCGTGACTCCTGGATTCGTCACGGCGCACACACGCCGTCGTGGTGGTTGGCTGTAGCTGGTAGCGCAATCACTTGCACGCCCCAGGATGGTGCTGCCACCGCCTCGAGCGCAAGCCCCGATCGTTCCCGGCCGGCGGCCGGTGCAAACGATTGACACACGCAGTGGGCGGGCTCTACTCTGGCCCAACCGCGCGATTCCGGCGCGTTCTCGATCCCATTTCGAACGACGGAGTTCACTGTGAAGATTCGATCGTTATCCGTCGTGGCCGCGCTTGCTCTTGTGGGCACGGTCGCGATTCCTACATCGGCGCAAGCAATTGCGCATCCAAGTACCGCTCAATCGGGCCGAGCATCCACGGCGGCAGCGCCCGCGGACTGCCCGGCCGCCGTGCCGAACCCTACGTCGGACAACGTGCCCGACTACCGCCTCGACTCGAACGTCGTGGCGGCCGGCCGCTGGTCGTACGAGTCCATCGACGGCGGCACGGTCGGCATGCTC
The DNA here is from genome assembly GCF_056755275.1 of Leifsonia sp. HAY1-4F. NCBI lineage: Bacteria > Bacillati > Actinomycetota > Actinomycetes > Micrococcales > Microbacteriaceae > Leifsonia > Leifsonia sp. HAY1-4F. Next base: position 75,723 of record NZ_JBNDHX010000004.1, on the reverse strand, counting down.
AAGAAGGGCGGCTCCGGCGTCTTCGCGAGCGACGAGTGGGCCGCCGACACCAGCAAGCCGGAGCACGCCTGGTTCGTGAAGGCCGACGGCTCGATCGGAACCGACTGGCGCCAGATCGCCGAGACGTACACGGTCCCGGATGCGGCGGACGGCAAGAACGTCCATATCGCCGGCTCGTTCACGTCGCCGGGAGGCCGCTTCCGCGTGCTCGTCTCACACGACGGCGACCCGAACGCGATCGGCAACCCGGGCGCGTTCGCGCAGCTCTTCACCTACACGGGCACTGCGACCTCCTTCGACCTGAACCTCGCCGCCGCGAAGGGCGACGACATCCTGTTCGTCGACGACGGTGTCTCGGCCTGGTGGGTGCCCGGCAAGCTGAAGGCGACGGTAACCACCCAGCTCTCGACACCGCCCGCCGTCGTCACCGCGACCCCTGGACCGGGCGCCATCACCGTCGGGGACAGCGTGACGCTGTCGAGCGCCACTGCGGGCGCGTGCATCGCGTACACGACGGACGGCACCGATCCGACGACCTCCGCGACCGCGAAGACCTACGCCGGACCGATCCCGATCACGGCCGACACGGACCTCAAGGCGGTGGCCATCTCATCGACGGGCGCACCGAGCGCGGTCGCCGACCTCCCGTACGTGCTCGGCGAGCCGTTCCGCGCGTTCGCCGGCGTCAACCAGGCCGGCTCCACGGGCCTGACCGCTGGAATGCAATGGTCGCGGCAGGACTTCGACTGGGGGCACGTCGAACCCGCCAAGGGCCAGATCGACCACGCGGCGCTGGCGGAGTACGTGCGGCAGTTCACCCAGGCGAAGGCGCATGGCGAGACCATCCTGCCCGTGCTCGACTACACGGCCGGCTGGGCAGCGAACCGGACCGGCTACAGCTACGACTTCCACGGCACGACCTACGTCTACGGCCCTGTGATCTCGGAGCAGAACGGCAACTTCACCCGCCAGCTGGTCACCAAGGGCGCCAACGGTACCGTGCTCTCCACGAGCACGGTCCAGACCAGCATCGGCCGCACTCCTCCGCAGGACCCGGCCGACTTCGCGAACTTCGTGAAGCTCGCGGTCGACACCCTCAAGCCCCTCGGCATCACCTACTTCCAGGTCTGGAACGAGGCGTACCCGGGATCCGGCTTCTGGGAAGGCGGCATGGACCAGTACATGCAGGACATCCAGCTCCCCGCCGCAAAGGTCCTCCACGACGCCGGCGTCAAGCTGGTCTACGGCGGCTGGATCTGCGGCGCCCCGCTCAGCGAGTACATCGCGCTGCTCGACAAGTGGCACGCATGGAAGACCATCGACGTCTACGACATGCACTACATGCCGATCGGCACCATGCAGACCATCTACGCGGCGGCGCAGAAGCGCGGCATCAAGAACCCCTCCGTATGGCAGACCGAGATCGGTTTCACCACCGAGGACAAGTTCATCGCGGACATCTACCCGCGGGTGTTCGAGTGGGCGCTGTCCAAGGGCACGAAGAACCTCGATCAGACCAAGCTGATCTACTTCGCCGACTGGTCACCCAATGACCCCGCCGCGTTCGGGTACAACCGCACGATCCGCAGCGGCAGCGGCCTGAGCACCAAGGGCAAGACGCTGGTCGCGCTCGCCGGCCTCCTGCGCGGCACGAAGGCGGAGACTTACACGGACTTCTCGACCTCCCCGGGTCTGAAGCCCGAACTGAACGAAGCGCTCTCGACGGCGAACGGCTTCCGGCTCGACGACAAGCACGTGGTGCTCGCGATCGACCTCAAGCGCCAGAACCAGGCCGACATCTTCGAGGATCAGCAGACGGGTGACACCATCCACCTGAACTTCGGGAACCCGACGATCACCGTCACACTGCGCGACGTGAAGAACGTGAAGTCCCTCGATCGAGTCGACCTGTTCGGCAACCGCACCCCGCTCACGTGGAAGAGCGTGGGCGAGGACGCCATCCAGGTGCAGGTGCCGATCATCGACGCCGACCCCACGGTGCACGACCTCAACCAGACCGAGAACGAGGACGTGTTCTACCTGTCGCTGCAGCAGGGCTGAGCAGCGGCGAAGAGCGGGGCCGCCTTCCATCCGGGAGGCGGCCCCGCTCCACGACGGAACGCCCGGAGGGCCGACCCGTCCACACCGGCGATATCGCGCCCTGGCGGTGCAGTAGTCGTCGCGATCTGTTGTCGCATCCAGGGCAACGCGGATCACAGGAGGTCGCCCTGCAGATCCGACATGAGAAGGTCGAGGTCCTGGCCTGGATAAATCCGCCACCACTTGTCCGCTTGATCTTCGGCGAGCTGCCCGATCCGTGCGCACCGCACGGGCGCCGGGTAGGTGATAGTGGGCGTTGGATTCGGTCCGTAGTGCGGCGCGCGAGCCACCAGTTCATCCCACTTGTCTCGGTGGACCACTAGCAGGTTGACCGTGAACCGGACCTCGGAACGGTCGCTGTACACGGACTTCTGGAAGCCGAGCAGGGCCCAATGCGTCTCTGACTTCATAGAGAACCGCCCACCTGAACCGATCAAGCCGTTCGCGCGGAGCAGTGGCGCTATTCGCTGCTTCATGAGCTCGGCATACGCCTCCTGAGCCGTCGAAGCAGACGTTTCCAATACTTGGGTGGCGGCCTGGTCTAAGGATGTTGGCTGGCGATCGCCAGGTCGATTGCGCCTACGGAAGCGCCAGGCTCTCCAGGCGTCAGCGAAGTTCGTCACGGGTTCATCGTCACCGCAGACGCGGAGTAGCTGCAACTGTCTCAGTGGTCGATCCTTGAGTGTGCGGCCTCATGATGTGACAGGATCTTGCCAATATGGCTGACAGTGAGGTGCCGTCCCGACGACACGGAGAAGGGTTCCATCTTGAGTCCGCGGTGAAAGCCGCAAGGCTGTCAGATTCGAATCGTCCTTTCGGGGCGGCCATCTCTTCCGGCCGCCACGCCGAAATCGTCCCCCTTGACCCCGTTACGCTCGTTCCGCCGACGGACGACTGCTCCACGGTCGGCTATTCCATCGATGTTGACAACCATGCAACTGTGGTCTGGGCTTCGGGCAGAAGGCCCGACCGATGGTACGTTTCGCGCCAGCGTGAGCGAGAGGTCTTCGAGGTCGTAGAAACCGCGGCTCGAACGTGGCGCGGCGGCGCCTTATTCGTTCAACCACTCCTGGGCGGTTTTGTGATCGCAACCTCCGACTGCGAGTGGCGGCCCACCGGCGCGGACCGCAATGCTGTCATCATCGACGGGCACGGCCGCGAAATTGCCGCGGGGACAATTGGCGGGGGAATCCTGCATCTTCAGGCGACGAGCGCTGGAGAAATCTGGGTCGGCTACTCCGATGAGGGCGTCTATGGAAATCATGGATGGAACCACCCTGGACCCGAGACGCCGGGGCGTTGGGGTATCGCACGGTTTGATACTTCGCTGTCCAAGGATTGGGACTACGCGCCTAGATCGCTCCGTGACCCGGGTGCACCGGAGGACGTCGTCTCCGAGTGCTACGCGCTCAACGTGACCGACGACCGGGCTATCGCGTGCACATACACTGACTTTCCGATAATTCAGATTGACCGCGGCGGCGACGTGACCGTGCGCCGCGTTGGCAAGGAAGGCGCAGACAACATACTTGTTGACGGCCAGGTGTGCGCGCTTTTCGGCGGTTACGGAGGCGACCAGAACCGCGTCACCATCGGTGAACTTCACGAAGGCGGCTTCGACGAGCGCGGTGCAGGAAAGCTACAACTCGACAGACGTCCCCGGGACGAGCTGAGGCCCGTCTTCGTTTCGCGCGGGAACCAACTCAATCGGTTGTGCGACCGCTCTTGGCTGCGCTGGCGCCTCGAGGTGAAACCCAAGCCTTAACGACCTGATCGACCCATCAGTGCTCGCGACCGATCATCGGCTGCGTCAATTGCCGACCCGCTTACGTGCGGTCCCCTACGCATCCTCTCGTTGGCCAAAGCGGCCGGCGGATGGTCGTCCGAAGTATCGCAACGGGGAGCGGGGCGGGAAGTCAGCATTCGGTCGGGTCGAGGATGACGAGTTCGCCGGTCGTCCGGGTCATGGCCACGTAGCGGTCGACCGCCGCCTCGATGGCAGCCGCGCGATCGGGGGTGGTGCCGCCATGACGCGGACCAGGTTCCACGAGGAGCACGAGGTCGAATTCGAGTCCCTTCGCCTCGGCGGCGCTGAGCGAGCGGACGCGCGGCATCCCCGCGAAGGCATCGTCGCCGATGACGCAGGCGGTGCCCTCCGGATGGGCGTCGAGCCAGGCGCGGAGGATGCGGTCGCGATCGATCGCCGGCGCATGCCGTACCGGGATGCCGTTGTCGCGGATCGACGTGGGCACGTTGGCGTCGAGGAGGACTGCCCGGATCACCGGCTCGGCCTGCTCCATGACGGCGACCGGTGTCCGGTAGTTGACGGACAGTATCGCCACCGTCGCGCCCGGGGACCCGACCTCGGCGAGGCGCTCGGTCCAGCTCTCCGGAAAACCGCGCCGGGCCTGCGCGCGATCGCCGACGACCGTCAGGCTGCGCGACGGGACGCGCCGGGTGATCATCGCCCACTCGGCCGGCCTCAGCTCCTGCGCCTCGTCCACGATGATGTGCGCGAACGGGCCCGCGAGGAGGTCGGTGGACGACGCGGCCGGGCCGGTGTAGGTGTCGAGCGCAGCGCGGAGGTCCTGGCCTCGCAGCATCGACATCGTCTTGAGGTCGGAGTCGTCGGTCGCGATGAGGTCGTGGATCACCTCGTCCATCACGGCCCGGTCGGCGGCGGCACGCGCCGCTTCCGTGCGGCGGCGGCGATCCCGCTCGGGGTCGCCGGCACGCTGCAGGGCCGCATCCAGGAGCGGGAGGTCGGACACCGTCCACGGGCCGGACGGCGATCGCTGGAGCAGCGCGGCCTGCTCGGCGGTCAGCCACGGCGCGCAGCGCAGCAGAAGGGCGGGGGACGTCCACAGACTCCGGACGACCGCGGCCGGGTCGAGGAGCGGCCACACCGCGTCGAACACGGTCGGCAGGTCGGCGTCGGCGGTCAATGATCGACGGATCGCGTCGGCGTCCGTCCGTCCGCCGGACAGGCCGTATGCGTCGAACTCCTCCTCGTCATCGAACCCCCTGCGCGGCGCGTCATCGTCCCACCCCGCATCGCCCCATCCGTCGTCGTCCCACCCCGCATCCCGCCATCCCGCATCCCCCCATCCTTCGGCGCTCCAGCGGCCGTGACGTACTGCCTCGCTCTCGCCGGTCCGAGTCGAGAGGATGTCGACCAGGATGTCGAGCAGCGCCTCCCAGATCTCCGCCCGAGCGTCGTTGTGGGGCGCGGCCGGGTCCGCCGCGCCGAGCGCCTCCGCCCATTCCCTCTGGCCGATGCTGAGCTCGCCCCAGGGCGTGTCGAGCACGGTGGGGCGCGACGGCGGACGCTCGGAGAGCCTGATCGCGGCCTCGACGGCCCCGGGCATCCGGCCGTCTCCCTTGAGCAGCGCGATGCGGCGATCCGCCTCACGAGCCGCTTCTGTGCCCTCCGGCACGAGGTCGGTGAGCGTGCAGGTGCGCACACCCTCCTCGCCGAGGCCCGGCAGGATGTCGGCGACGTAGTCGGTGTAGGCGTGCGACGGTCCGACGAACAGCACGCCCCCGTGCCCGCTCTGCAGTCGTGGGTCGGAGTACAAGAGGTAGGCGGCGCGGTGCAGCGCGACCACCGTCTTGCCCGTGCCCGGTCCGCCGTCGACCACGAGGGTGCCCTGACCATCGGCGCGGATGATCGCATCCTGGTCCGCTTGGATGGTGCCCAGCACATCCCGCATCCGGGGAGTCCGGCTCGCGCCGAGGCTGGCGATGAACGCGGACTGGTCATCGAGCGCGGCGGGGGAGGAGGCGGCCGCTTCCGTGAACGTCTCATCCCAGTAATCCGTCACGCGACGGTCGGTCCAGCGATAGCGGCGCCGGGAGGTCGCTCCCATCGGATGCGCGAGCGTCGCACCGAAGAACGGCTCCGCAGCCGGGGTGCGCCAGTCCACCAGGAGCCTGTCGCCGTCGGCATCCGCCACGCCGACGCGACCGATGTAGATCGTTCCCGCGCCCGTCACCACCCTCCCGATGCAGAGGTCGGCCCCGAAACGGCGCAGCAACCGTGCGCGCCGGTTCAACCGGACGATCTCCACCTCCCGCTCGTACGCCTCCTGCCCGTTGCCGCCGGGTGTCGCCAGCAGATCGGCGAGGCGTCCGTCGACCTCATCCCGCTCGGCCGCCAGGCGCGCCTCGATCCGGGCGAAGTGGCGCACGTCGTCGTCGATCAGCTCCGGTGCGGCCTTGGCCGGATGTGCATCGAGAGCGAAGGGGGTCGGGAGGGCAAGGGTCATCGCGGTCCGATCAGGCGAAGAATGGGGAAGGGGGTGTCACGGATTCGTCGACACGTATCCGTCGAGCGAAACCGACATGTAGAGGACGGTTGCCATCATCTGCTCCTTCTCATCGGGTCCCGCTTTACCCGGTAGGTGACGTGGACGACTGTGCTCGCCGCTCGGGCGTAGACCTGCTCCAGATTCAGTGGAGGCACACCGTCGAACAGGCGGGCGCCTGCGCCGAGGGTGAACGGGACGATGTGCAGCCGTAACTCGTCGACCAGCCCAGCCGCGAGGTACTGGTTGATTGTGTCCGCACCGCCCTGGATCGAGATCTCACCGTCGCCCGCCGCTTCCCGCGCCTGCGCCAGCGCCGACTCGATGCCGTCGGTGACGAAGTGGTAGATGGTGCCGCCCTCCATGAGCTGCGGCTCGCGCGCGTGGTGGGAGAGCACGAAGACGGGAGCGTGGAACGGTGGATTGTCGCCCCACCACCCGTTCCAGTCGCGATCCCACTCGCCGCGAACCGGCCCGAACATGTTCCGGCCCATGATGTGAGCGCGGGCGCCGGCCATCTGGTCGACCTCCGCCCGGTTCTCGTCCCCCTGGTCGAACATCCACGCGTGGAGCCGGTCACCCCATCCGTCACCGCCGTCCTGGCCGAACGGGCGCTCCTCGGTCTGGTCGATGCCGGCGGCGTACCCGTCGGCGGTGATGGTCTGATTGACGATGACGGTGCTCATGGCGCTGCCCTGCCTTCCCTCGGATTCGATCGCGAGAGAGCATTCTGCCCGGCAGGGCCCGTCTTGCGGCAAGCCCCCTGATGTGATATATTCTGGAAATGCGAGGTGATATTCCTCGCATTTTTTGTGCCCGATGCCGGTACTGTGTCGGCATGACCGCGTCCATCACCGTCACTCCCATCCGCGTCGCCACCCTGTTCGTGGGGGAGGAGGAGCGGATGCCGGTGTTCGTCCATCTCATCGATCACCCGGACGGCCGCATCCTGGTCGACACCGGGCTGACCGCCCTGCACCCGGCCGTCGCGGACATGGACCCGCAGCTGGAACCCCTGACCGAGCGCGCGGACATCGATCTCGACAGCATCACCGCGGTCGTCAACACGCACCTGCACTTCGACCACTGCGGCGGAAACCACCTCTTCCCGGGCCCCCCCATCTATGTGCAGCGGACGGAACTAGACGACGCGCGCACCCCGGACGACTACACGATCCGGGACTGGGTGGATGCGCCGGGCGTCGAGTACACGCCGGTCGAGGGCGAACTCGAGCTGCTGCCTGGCATCCGGCTCGTCCCCGCGCCCGGGCACACCCGCGGCTCGCAGATCGTGGTGGTGGAGACGGCGGATCGGCCCGTCGTCATCGCCGGCGACACGGCCGTGTGGTTCGGCGAACTCGACGCTCCGGAGACCGAGGGCCAGCGCCTCATCCGCTCCCTCGACCCGCAGCAGGTCTGGCTGTCGCACGCCGCAGAGCCGTGGTCCGCCTAGCGGGGTGACCGGGGGAGGGGAAAGTTGCGGCGGAGGCCGAGGCGAGCTCCGTCAGCGCGCCCGATGAGGGATCCGCTCTGGGGTACATCCGTCGCGGCGAGAACATGCTGGCAAGGTCGTTGGCTGTGAGCTCTTCAAGTTTCCTCGCCTAGCCTTCTCGACCATGAGGATGGATCCGGCGGGACTGATGTGGGACGCACCGAACCTTGCCGGCCCGGACACTCTCGACCTTCAGAGCGCGGACTTCGCTCACTACGGGGCCCTGTCGCGGGTGCACGCCGCGGAACGGGCGGGCGGCCAGAACCTGTCTCCCGCGCTGACATGGAATCCGATTGCGCAGGCTGCGCAGTTGCTTCTGGTCGTTGAAGACCCCGACGCCCCAACCCGACGGCCGTATCTCCACTGCCTCGCATTCCTGGACGGGGCGGTGTCCAGCCTCGACCGCGGCGATCTCAGCGTCCCGCTCGGGCACAGAGTGCAACTGGCGGTATCGGCCCTCGGCGATGGCTACTTCGGGCCTGCTCCCCCGAAGACGCATGGACCGCATCGCTACATTTTTCAGCTGTTCGCCCTCCGGGTCCCTCTCGTCGTCGGGACTGGGTCCGATCCGCGTTCATCGGTGGCCCAGGACGCCGATGTTCTCGCTCGAGGGCGACTCGACGGAACCTACCAGCGAGGTTGACCACCACGACCGCTGAGCACGATCGGCATGCGGGCGCCCGATGTCAGTGGTCGGCTCGACGATGCTGGCGTGACATCCGACGCACGCGCCTATCGCGGCTTCCTTGCTGCGGCTCGCCCTCTGGGTTCCGTAGTTGCAGCCATCGTGCTCTTGGGCATCGCCGATTCAATGGCCAGTTCCTACCTCGTCCTATGGGCCTCGAACCGCGCCGGTCTCGACTCCGTCCAACTCGGCATCTTCGTCTCCGCGCCGGCCGCGGGCAGCATCGTCGCCAGTTTGCTCGCGGGCAGACGCTTTGATCGCCATCCAAGCCGGGCATATGCAGCCATTGCCGCTATCGCGGGCGCTGTCGGTTACGCCGCGCTGCTCCTGACCTCATCGTTCACGGTCATGGTGATCGTCGGGGTGATCCTTCTCGGGACCGTCGGGGCCGCGTTCCCGCAGCTGTTTGCTCTGGCCCGGGTCAAGTTAGCCGGCAGTGCGGTCGAGGGCCGCGCGGCGCCATTATTGCGGTCGGGGTGGTCCCTGGCGTGGGCAGTAGGGCCGCTCTTCGGCTCCCTCCTTGTCGCTCGCATCGGTTTGGGCATCGTTCTCGCCATCAGCTCGGCAGTCCTCCTCGCCACCGCCCTCATCATTCTGACCATCCGGGTCCCGCGAGGCGGCGACGCGAGCAGCGACGCTCCGGCTGACGCAGGAGCGTCTTCACCTCCGGCCGCGATCGAGCTGGCACCGTTGACTGCGAGTGTCGCCCTATTTTTCACTTCCATGTACGCCGGCTCCGTGGCATTGCCGCTATACCTGACGAAGATCATGGGGCGGCCGGAAGGCGATGTCGGACTGCTCTACAGTGCGTGCGCGATCGTGGAGGTTCTTGCGACGATCGGCCTCGCCCTCGTTCCGACTCGGGTCAGCCAGAAACTGCTCATCGTCGGCGCGATGGCAGTCTTCGCCGGTTATTTCGCACTAACCATCACTGGGAGGTTCGAGCTTGTTGCCGCCGGTCAGATCGCACGTGGCGTCGGGATCGCGGTCGTCGGGGCAGCAGGTATCCGCTACTTCCAAGACTTGAGCCGGGCGGCTGTGGGCCGAGCGACGTCGCTGTTCGCGAACGCGTCCACGACGGGCTGGCTCATCGCAGGCGTGCTCGCCGGCCTCTCAAATCAGTTCTACGGATACATGGCCACACTTGCATTGTGCGGCGTGGCGGCCCTCATCGCCGCAGTCCTCTTCGCCACAGCTCGCGTGGGTGTTCGCACGAACGCCACGAGACCTACAGCAACGAACGCGGCTCAGCATCGACGTCGGGCAATCGCTAAGCGACCCAATCGAGATGAGGAGAACGGCCAGTCGGTTGGGTAGGCCTGAGGTGCGGCGACTACTTGGACGTCGTCCTCGTAGGGGATCGGCTTACGTGCGCCCGTGCCCTTCGGATAAAAGGTGCGGCCGGATGGGCGCATGGAGGAGGCACGCACGCTTCGTGACGGTGGTGAACCTGGCGTAGCTTTGTGTGCGTGGAGAGCCGTTCAGAGGGGCACGACTTCGCCCTTCAAGCACGAAGTCTGCCGTCGGTTCAAAAATGTCGGCGCGGAGCGCTTCGTGTTGGGGCAGTCCACGGCGAGCAGCCGCCAGAGGCTTAGCCTGGTCGCTCCTGCAAACCCTGACGGACTTCGCAGATCTGCGCGGTGGTGGCAAAATGGGCGGAGCGGCCCCGTTTGAGACCGCTGAACAACCACCAACGCGGCGACATCGCTATCCTCGAAACATGAGTGATTCTCGCCCCGCGGTGGTCACATGGGCGTGGGTATCCCTTGCGCTCGCCATCGCGGCATTGGCCGGAGGACTCTTCGTTGTCACCGGCAGCGCCACCATTGGACGGCTCCTTTTCCTCGTTGCATTCGTGTTTGTCGTATGGGCCGTGTTCCTGTTCATCGCACTGAGCCGCGATCCTTCAAGACGGATCAGCAGTGCCCGACCGGGGCACGTGGCGACGACGCACACCCTCGAGTTCACGGTGGGCGAGCGTGAAAAGCACTCCGTCGTTTTCGTCTTCGATCAGATGTGGGGGTGGCTGACGATCAGCGTCGACGAAACGCTGATTCTCAAGAAGTTCATCACGTTCAGTTTCAAACTTCGTCGGGTATTCGAGTTTCCCGTCGGGGCGAACGAACGCCACACAGTCCGGATCGAGAAGACACGACCGCTTTTCGTCGCGTTTGCAAGACCACAGCCAATACGCGCCTTCTGCGACGGCTCTCTGGTCGCGGAAGACGACGGGATCTCGTAACAGGGTCAGAGTGATGCGGACGGAGACCGGGGACGAGGAAGTGCAGAACGGTGATTCGCGGTCGAGGATCGTTCAGCGGGCGGGTCGCACCCACCGCCGCCAATGCCGCTGCGGCGCGTACCCGCGGGCAGCCCATGCGGCAGATTCAATCGAGCGATACAGGCTCCTCGCCGGAACAATGACGGTGGTACTCATTTGCGCTGAGGGATCCCTGTCCTTGCTCGGTCATCCACCGGCTCGCGGGCGCGTGCGTCCCCATGGCCGGTCGACCCTCTTGACGGTGGCTTCGTTGTGAGAGTGCGCAAGCAACGATCTCAGCGTCGCCGCAAGCGGCGCATTCTTGCTTCACTATTAGCGCAGACGGCGCGCCGAGGTTCTCAATGATGCAGCGTAAGCAGATAGACGATTGCTAGAACGACGACGATCCCGATCAGCACCACCCAGAAGTACTTTCGCTTGTCCACCACGGCTCCTTTGTGTTGTCTCGCCGCCGCCCTCAGCTGATCACCTGCGAGCCCAACGGATATCGAAGAATGAAATAGAGGGCGAAGGCAAGCACGATCACGAGCACAATGATCAGGGCTACCCGGTAAGCGCCTCGAGGCCGTTGCATGCCGCTATTGAACACCAGCTCAACCCAGTCGAGCGTTTGCCGTGATAGTCGACGTACTCGGCATCGCCGCCTCCTGGCTGTACCGCTGAATCGGGAAGCGCGGGGATCTAAGGCACGTTGTCAACTGGGCAGCCGGGTGCTCCGCTCGAGGATCGTCTTACGGGCCGCCTACAGACTTATGCGGGTCCGGTGAGATCAACATTTACCGCCGCCGCCTGTAGCTGAACGACGCCGAAATCTCCTTCGAGCGAGAACGCCGTTCCCGCCCATTCGAACGAATCGATGTGTCCCCAGTCGCTCTCGCCCGAGGCATCTGTTGCGGCTCGCTGGCCCATTTCTTGCCAAGATACCGATGTGACATCAGTAAATCGGATCAAACCTCGGCGGAAATACGCCCATTCGCCATCGCGCGGAGCACGCAACTCCGGATGATCTGTTGCGTAGCAGAGGTCCAAATCAAGTGTCACTACAGCCGGCTGCACCGTGACGGCAAGAACCCAGCTTTCCTCAAGAACATAGGAACTTAGAGCGGGGAGCGTCAAATAGGTTTCCACGGTGCGAGCGTACAAGCACGAATTGCTGGTACGAGGATCAAGTTCCCGCCCGCAAGCCGGTCGATCAACGGGGCGCCTGCGCTGCCCCATCCCAATCTCGAGGGATCGCGGGTTGCCGCCTGCCGGCGACTCCCGTAACCCCCGCCCGCAAATAGGCCGGTGATGGTGCCTTGAACGCTACAGACCGGATCATGCTCATGGGTTACGCCCGCGTCTCTCCTCCCACCGGGCCGGTGGAGTCCCGCATCACGAGCGTGGGCGGCGGCAGGAAGCTGGGGCGGTCGGCGCCCTCCCCGATCTCGTTCAGCAGCGAGACGAGAGCGTTCTTGCCCTGGACCCGGAAGTCGAGGCGGACCGTCGTCAGCGCCGGAGTGAAGTACGCGGATTCGGGCGTATCGTCCACTCCGGTCACGCTGACGTCGTCGGGGACGCGGAGGCCGCGCTCCGCGAGCGCGTGGATGGCTCCGAGGGCCATCTGGTCGTTACCGGCGACGATCGCGGTGGGAAGCGACTCCAGGGGGAGGGCCATGACCGCTTCGTAGCCGGACCGCGCGGACCAGTCGCCCTGCGCCGTTCCGGCGGCCTCCAGCCCGAAATGCCGGAGCGCCGCTTCGAACGCTCGCCGGCGGTTCCTGGCGGCCGAATACAGTTCGGGACCTGCGATATGCAACATGCGTTCGTGGCCCAGCCCGACGAGGTGCGAGACCAGCTGGCCGACGCCCGGGCGTTCGAAAGACGATTCGACCTGGAAGTCCTCTTCTTCGGCCGCTATCAGGGCCGGCACACCGAAGTCCATCTGCTCGAAGACGGCCCTCACGCTGTCCGTCGACGCGAACGCCAGGATGCCGTCGAGGTCGTACTGCAGGAGCTGGCCGAGAGCCTGGTCGAGCTCGTCCGGGTCCGCCATGTCGAGCGCGATCACATCCAGCAGGTAGCCGGCTTCGCGCGCAGCGGTGGTCGCGCCCTGGATGATCAGGCCGGGCCCGTACTGATTGACCTCGTGGGTGAGTGCGCCGATGCGGTGGGAGCGGCCGGTGATGAGTGCCCGGGCGGAGAGGTTGGGCCGGTAACTGAGGGTCTCGAGCGCCTTCTCGATCTTCGCCTTGGTCGTCGGTCGCATGTCGAGGCCGCGCATGTAGCGGCTGACCGACTGGTGCGAGACATCGGCAGCACGAGCGATGTCGTAGATCGTCGTGCTGCGCCGGGCCGACTCGGGGTCGGGCCGGTGGGGCTCGTGCCCGCCGTCCGTTCGTTCCGACTCCCGGAGTTGCTCCTCCACGTCGTGCCCCCCGTTAGTGTCCATTCGGTCAATTCTCGTGCTTGACCATCATGGCATTTGCATTTGCTTACTGTTATCGGTAACAATGTACGGCATCCAGAAACTGTTATCGGAAACAGTTTGGAATCCACACACGACGGAGTACCCGAAACCGATGCCTGCAACGATGCCCGCCCTCCCCCCGGAGATCCTGTTCGGGGTGGCCTACTACCCCGAGTACCACCAGTCCGATCGGCTGACGCAGGATCTGGACCTCATGGTCGCTGCGGGGATCACGGTGATCCGTGTAGGCGAGTCGGTGTGGTCGACGTGGGAGCCGCGTGACGGTCAGTTCGAGCTCGAATGGATGGCGACCGTCCTCGACGAGGCACACGCGCGTGGCATCCGGGTGATTCTCGGGACCCCGACGTATGCCGTACCGCCGTGGCTGCAGACCGCCTACCCGGAGATCGCGGGAGAGCGCGCGACAGGCGAACGCATCGCCTGGGGCGCCCGGCAGGAAATCGACTACTCGCACCCGGCCTTCCGCTTCCACGCCGAGCGCGTCATCCGGCGGATCGTCGGCCGGTACGCCGTCCACCCGGCCGTGATCGGCTACCAGGTCGACAACGAGCCCGGTCTCGAACTGCTCCACAACCACGGTGTGTTCACCGGATTCGTGCGATCGCTCCGCGAGAAGTACGGCGATGTGCAGACGCTGAACCGCGAGTGGGGACTGACCTACTGGTCGCACCGCATCGACGACTGGAGCGAGCTCTGGCGTCCGGACGGGAACACGTTCCCGCAGTACGACCTCGCGTGGCGCCGCTACCAGGCCGAGGTCACCACCGGCTTCATCTCCTGGCAGGCGGGGATCGTCCGGGAGTACGCCCGCGACGACCAGTTCGTCACGACCTGCCTGCAGTACCCGCGTCGCGGAGTGGACGACCGCACGGTGTTCCGCGCGCTCGATGTCACCTCGGGCAATCCCTACTACGGGATGCAGGACCGGCTGGACGCCTCCACGGAGCTGGGCAGGCTCAACGACTGGACCACCACCGGCGTCGCCGGGCTCTTCCGCCAGGCCGATCGGCTGTACTCCTCGAAGCAGGCACGGTACCTGATCACCGAGACCAATGCGCAGTCCATCGACGGGCCGAGCTGCAACTTTCCGCCCTACCCCGGCCAGTTGCGCCAGGCGGCCTTCGCCTTCATCTCGCGGGGCGCCGCCATGATCGAGTACTGGCACTGGCACACCCTGCCGTTCGGCGCCGAGACCTACTGGGGCGGGGTGCTCCCGCACAGTCTCGTGCCCGGCCGCATCTACGGGGAAGTCAGCGAGCTCGGCGCACAGCTCAAGCACCTGGGGTCGTCGCTCGAGGGGTTCGTCCCCGACGCTGAGGTCGCCGTCCTGTGGTCGAATCCGAGCCGGTACGCGCTGCAGTTCATGCCGCCTTTCGGTCTGGGCGAGGACGACGACGCGTACGAGCACCTGGTGGATGCGTTCTACCGCGGAGCGCTCGACGCCGGCCGGCAGGTCCGCATCCTCCACATCGAGCAGGCCCGGGAGGCCGGAGCCCGCGAGCTCGTCCGCCGGTTCCCGGTGCTCATCGCCGCGGGGATGTACATCAGCACCGATGAGGACGTGGCCCTGCTCCGCGACTACGCGGCTGCGGGCGGCCACCTCGTCCTCGGCCCGCGGACGGCGTACGCCGACGACGAGGCACGCGCCCGGGTGGAAGTCGCGCCCGCCGGGCTCGCCGAGGCCGCCGGGGTGATGTACGAGGAGTTCTCCAACCTCGAAGCCCCGGTCGGCGTCGAGTCCGATTCGGCGTCCGGGATCCCCGCCGGTGGCAGCGGCAGGCTATGGGTCGACGGGCTCCTCCCGACGGGCGCCGAGTCGCTCGCGCGGTACGCGCATCCACGGTTCGCGGACTTCGCGGCCGTCACGAGCGCGGTTCACGGGGAGGGCCGCATCACCGTCGTCGGAACCGTGCCCGACGCCACGCTCGCGGCAAGCGTCGTCGCCGCTGCGGTGACCGCGCCGCTGCGGACGCCGTTCCGGGAGGCACCCCAAGCGGTGACCGTGTCGTCCGGGACGGTGCGAGGAGCCCGCGTCTGGTTCGTCTTCAACTGGGGCTGGGAGCGGCGATCGCTCGCCGTCTCGTCGCCGGTCACCGACGCGGTCAGCGGAGCGGAGATCGCCAGCGGGACCGAACTGGTGTTGAACGCGTGGGACGTCCGTGTCCTTCGCGAGGAGTTGGAGGAGGCACGCGCATGACGGCCATTCAGGAACAACGACGCAGTGAGGTCGCAGCCCCTGCCCGGACGACACCGAGGAAGGCGAAACGGGAGTGGGCCGGCTGGCAGTTCACTGCGCCGTTCGCGGCGGTCTTCGTCCTCGTCTTCATCGCCCCGCTGGGATACGCGCTGTATCTGAGCCTGTTCCAGAACAAGCTCATCGGCGGGAACGCGTTCGTCGGCCTCGACAACTACGTCCACGCGCTGAGCGACCCGCAGTTCTGGGACGGCTTCGGCCGCGTCCTGCTGTTCCTCGTCGTCCAGGTGCCGATCATGCTGATCCTGGCGCTGGTGGCAGCACTCGCGATCGACGGTGCGCGGCTGTATGCGAGCGGGTTGTTCCGGATGGTCATCTTCCTTCCGTACGCGGTCCCGGCCGTCGTGGCCGTCCTGCTGTGGGGCTTCATGTACGGCAACAACTTCGGCCTGACGGCGAACATCAACCACTTCCTGGGGAGCGAGGTGCTGCAACCGCTCAGCGGGCAGTGGATCCTTGCCTCGATCGGCAACATCGTCACCTGGGAGTACGTGGGCTACAACATGCTCATCTTCTACTCGGCGCTGAAGACCATCCCGGCCGAGCTCTACGAAGCCGCCGAGATCGACGGCGCCGGACGCTTCCAGGTCATCCGGGCGATCAAGCTGCCGGCGGCGCGCGGCGCGATCGCGATCGCGACGATCTTCTCCATCATCGGCAGCTTCCAGCTGTTCAACGAGCCGAATGTGCTGAAGCCGCTGGCCAACAACGCCATCTCGTCGTACTTCACCCCGAACCTGTACGCCTACAACCTCTCGTTCGCCGGGCAGCAGTTCAACTACGCGGCGACCATCGCCATCGTGATGGGCGTCATCACCGCGGTGATCGCCTACGTCGTCCAGCTGCGCGGCACCCGGAAGGAAGACCGATGACCACCACGCTTCGCACCATCTCCCCGAAGGCCCGGATCTCGCCGAAGGCCCGGAAGGCGTACTCGTTCGCGCGCCCCCGGAAGTCGATCGCGCTGACGATCGTCATGCTGGTGTTCCTCGTCTACGCCCTGGTCCCGCTGGTCTGGCTGGTGATCAACGCAGGCAAGACGCAGTCCGACCTGTTCGGCACGTTCGGTCTCAGCTTCGGCAGCAGGTTCGCGCTCTGGGACAACATCGTCGAGACGTTCACGTACAAGGACGGCATCTTCGTGCGCTGGCTGGGCAACACGCTGCTCTACGTCGCGGCGGGGGCCGGGGGAGCGACACTGCTGGCGACGCTAGCCGGATACGGGCTGGCGAAGTACAAGTTCCCCGGTAAGAAGGCCTACTTCGCCGTCGTTCTCGGCGCGGTCGCCGTCCCCGGCACGGCGCTCGCTGTGCCGACCTTCCTGCTCTTCAGCCAGATGGGCCTGACCAACACGCCCTGGTCGATCATCATCCCGTCGCTGATCACCCCGTTCGGGCTCTACCTGATCTGGGTCTACACGATCGACTCGGTGCCGACGGAGCTGCTGGAGGCGGCGCGCCTCGACGGCGCGAGCGAGCTGCGGACGTTCTTCACGATCTCCCTCAAGCTCCTCACCCCGGGGGTGGTCACGGTCGCGCTGTTCTCCATCGTCGCGACGTGGAACAACTACTTCCTCCCGTTGATCATGCTCAGCGACCCCACCTGGTACCCGCTCACCGTGGGCCTCAACCAGTGGAGCGCCCAGGCCGGCGGGGTCGGCGCCCAGCCCATCTACAACCTGGTCATCACCGGATCCCTGATCACGATCATCCCGATCGTCCTGGTCTTCCTCTTCTTGCAGCGCTTCTGGCAGTCCGGCCTGAGCGCTGGAAGCGTCAAGCAGTGACCCGAGAACACTGCACGATGCCGCACTGATCCCTTCTCGAACAGCGAGGGACCTGCCCCTCCACAACGAAGTGAAAGGAAACACATGTTCACCATCAAGAAAGGCACGCGCCGCAGCCGTGCCGTCGCAGCGCTCGCGGTCGCTGCGCTGTCGGCGGTCGCCCTGTCCGCCTGCAGCTCGGGTTCCACCGGCACCGGCGGGTCCGCATCCGACCTGGACTCCGCCCTCAAGAAGGGCGGCGACCTGACGTACTGGACCTGGACACCCTCTGGACAGGCCCAGGCCGACGCGTTCATGAAGGAGTACCCGAAGGTCAAGGTGAAGGTGGTCAACGCCGGAACCGCGACCGCCGAGTACACCAAGCTCCAGAACGCCATCAAGGCAGGCAGCGGTGCGCCCGACGTGGCGCAGATCGAGTACTACGCCCTCCAGCAGTTCGCCCTCTCCGACGGGCTCCGCGACCTCAACTCGTACGGGCTCGGAGATCTGCAGAGCAAGTACACCGCCTCCACCTGGAGTGCCGTCAACATCGACAAGGGACTCTTCGGCCTCCCGCAGGACTCCGGGCCCATGGTGCTGCTCTACAACAAGGCGGTCTTCGACCAGTACGGTCTGACGGTCCCGAAGACGTGGGATGAGTACATCGCCGACGCGGCCAAGCTCCACCAGGCCGACCCGTCGAAGTTCATCACGAACGACGCGGGCGACCCCGGCTACGCGCAGCCGCTGATCTGGCAGGCCGGCGGACACCCGTACACGACCAACGGTTCCGACGTCACCATCAACCTGCAGGATGCGGGCACCAAGAAGTGGGCGGACACCTGGAACAAGCTGGTCGAGCCGGGACTCGTCTCGCCGATCCCCACCTGGAGCGATGACTGGTTCAAGGGTCTCAACAACGGCACGCTCGCAACCATCGTCACCGGAGCCTGGATGCCCGGCATCATGGAGAGCTCCGTCAAGGACGGCGCCGGCAAGTGGCGCGTGGCCCCGCTGCCCAGCTACGACGGCTCGCCGATCACCTCGGAGAACGGCGGAAGCGCCCAGTCCGTCACCAAGCAGTCGAAGAACCCCGCGCTCGCGGCGGCGTTCCTCCGCTGGCTGAACAGCTCGGACTCCAGCATCGGCGTGTTCCTGAAGAGCGGCGGCTTCCCGTCGACCACGGCGCAGCTGAACGCGGACAGCTTCCTCAACGAGGCGCCCGCGTACTTCGGCGGACAGCAGATCAACAAGGTTCTCGTGGACGCGTCCAAGAACGTGGCGAAGGGATGGCAGTACCTGCCGTTCCAGGTCTACGCCAACAGCGTCTTCGCGGACACGGTCGGCAAGTCCTACGCGGCGAAGGGCGACCTCAACGCCGGGCTGAAGGCCTGGCAGGACAACCTCAGCTCCTACGGCAACAGCCAGGGGTTCAAGGTCAACAAGTAGCCCGCCTGTGGGCGCCGGGCCGGACCCGGCGCCCACAGCGGCGCGCCTCCCTTTTCGCTTCAACGACAGAAGGAACATCCATGGCCGAGAGCCGACACGCGTCACGCTGGATCACCTCCCCGACGGGCCGGCCCCGGCTTCTCTTCGGTGCGGACTACAACCCCGACCAGTGGGAACGCGACGTCTGGCTCGAGGATGTCCGGCTGATGCGCAAGGCGAAGGTCACCATCGTCTCGGTCGCGATCTTCTCGTGGTCCCAGCTCCAGCCCACCGCCGACGAGTGGACGTTCGAGTGGCTCGACGAGGTCCTCGACCTTCTGCATGAGAACGGCATCTCGGTGGACCTGGCGACGGCGACGGCCTCACCGCCGCCGTGGCTGACCACCCGCCACCCGGAGATCCTTCCGGTCAACGAGCGGGGCGAGGTGCTCGCGCCGGGAGGCCGACAGCATTGGCGGCCGACCTCCCCGGTCTTCCGGGAGTACGCGCTCGCGCTGGTGACCCGGCTCGCCCAGCGGTACGCCTCCCATCCCGCAGTCGTCGCCTGGCACGTCAACAACGAGATCGGCTGCCACAATGCCTGGGATCATTCGGCGGACGCGACCGCGGCGTTCCGGAACTGGCTGGCCGAGCGCTACGGCGACATCCAGAGTCTCAATCGGGCCTGGGGGACCGCCTTCTGGTCGCAGCGCTATTCGAGCTTCGACGAGATCCTCACCCCGCGGCTGGCGGCGGCGCATCCGAATCCCAGCCAGCAACTCGACTTCAAGCGGTTCTCGTCGGATGCCTTGCGGGCGCACCTCCGGGCCGAGCGAGCTGTCTTGCGCCAGTGGAGTCCGGACACCCCCGTGACCACGAACTTCATGGTCATGGAGGACATCACGGCCATGAACTACGCCGACTGGGCGGCCGACGTCGACTTCGTCTCGAACGACCACTACGTGACGGCGAAGCCCACCGCGCGCGACGAGCTCTCCTTCTCCGCCAACCTGACCAGCGGCCTGGCGGGCGGGAACCCGTGGTTCCTGATGGAGCACTCCACCGGCGCCGTGAACTGGCAGCCGGTCAACCTCGCGAAGGCGCACGGCGCTCTGGCCGCCGACGCCCTCACCCACGTCGCCCACGGCGCCGACGCGGTCTGCTACTTCCAATGGAGGCAGTCCCGCGCGGGCGCCGAGAAGTTCCACTCCGCGATGCTTCCGCATGCGGGAGAGGACACCGAGATCTTCCGCGACGTCGCACAGCTCGGCGACACCTTGGCCGCGCTCGACAGCGTCGCCGGAACCCACCGGAAGCCGGCGGCCGTGGCCATCCTCTTCGACTGGGAATCGTGGTGGGCGAGCGAGCAGGACTCCCACCACACGAACCGCTTCCGGTACCGGGACGAGGTGCTCGCCTGGCACCGCGCCTTGCTGGATGCCGGCCATCGCGTCGACCTGCTCCCCGCCGCAGGTGCGTTCGCCGACTACCGAGTGGTCATCACCCCGGCGCTGCACGTGCTGCCCTCCGCCCTCGCGCAGCGGCTGATCGAGTTCGCCACGAACGGCGGCCACCTGCTGGTCACGTTCAACTCCGGAATCGTCGACGAGAACGATCACGTCTGGCTCGGCGGCTACCCCGGGCTGCTCCGCGAGCTGCTCGGGATCCGGGTGCAGGAGATCCGCCCGCTGCTCGACGGTCAGCGCACGCTCCTGGATAACGGCGCCCACGCGGCGATGTGGACCGAGCGGGTCGATGTCACCGACGCCACGGTGGAGGTGCTTGCGCGCTACAGCGACGGTGAGCTGCGAGGACACCCTGCCATCACGCGGCGCGCCGCCTCGGCGGGCACCGCCTCCTACGTCTCCGCAGACCTGGACGACCGCAGCAGGGCCGGCCTGATCGAGCGCCTCACCGCAGACGCCGGGATCGAGAGCGAGCTGCCACGCGAACTCCGCGGGGAGGTCGAACTGGCGGTGCGCACGGACGGCGTCACCGAGACGGCGTTCCTGATCAACCGGTCGTCCCATCCGCTGGACGTCAGCGCGTACGGCCTGCCGCATACGATCGTCGGCTCCGCCGCGGACGAGCGGGGATCCGTCCTCCCGTTCCCTGGCGTCGCGCTCGTCTCGACGACGTCGACGGGGACGGCGACGGCGCCATTCGCCCGCGAGACCGCTGAGGACGGTGACCGGCGAGCCGTACCCGCCTAGCTCCAACCGCAACAACACGAGAAGGGAACAACGATGTTCATCACGCGTAAGTCACTGGCGGTGATCGCCGTCGCGACGACGGCGGCGGTCATCGCACTGGGAAGCATCGGCGCGTCGGCGTCCGCGCAGGCCAGCGCTCCCACCACGGTGTTCGCCCCGAGCGGTTCGGGCTACGAAGCGCCCGGCACCCTGTACCCGCGCGAGATCACCCTCCACCACAACGGTGACGCCAACGGGACCATCCTGGCGACCTGGGAGAACTACACGACGACCACCCCGTACTTCCCGGTCTACCAGAGCACCAACGGCGGCACCTCGTGGACGTCGCTGTCGCGGGTCACCGATACGGTGAACGGCTACGGGATGCGGTGGGAGCCGTTCCTCTACGAGCTCCCCGCAGCGGTCGGCGCTCTGCCGGCAGGGACGATCCTCGCAGCAGGGCTGTCCGTCCCCGCCGACAAGTCGTCCACGGAGATCCTCCTGTTCGACAGCACGGACCGCGGAGCGACCTGGTCGTTCCTGAGCTCGGTCGCCAAGGGCGGAGCCGGACTCACCGCCGATCCGAACACGCCCGTCTGGGAACCGTTCATCCTCTACTACCAGGGCCAGCTCGTGGTCTACTTCTCGGACCAGCGGCAGAACTCCACGCACTCCCAGCTGCTGGATCACGAGACGTCGACGGACGGCATCACCTGGTCGGCGCCGGTCGATGACGTGGTCTACCCGTCCCAGTCCGCCCGCCCCGGCATGACGACGGTCGCGGCCATGAACAACGGCAAGTGGATCATGACGTACGAGCTGTGCCAGACCACGGGCGGCTCCTGCCCGGTCTACTACAAGATCGGCACGGACCCGCTCGCCTTCAACTCCGTCACCGGACAGCAGCTGCTCCCGGTCGATGGCTCCCATCCCTGCTGCCAGCCGTACGTCGCGTGGACGTCGAGCGGCGGAACGAACGGCACCATCGTCGTCAGCGCCGGCGGGCAGACGCCGCTGCTGGTCAACACGGCGGGCGGAGCCGCAGGTTCCTGGCAGTCCGAGGCGTCGAACGCTCCGTACGGCTACAGCCGGTCCCTGATGCTGACACCGGACGGCGGGACCGTGATGACGATGAGCGGTGGATCTCACGACAGCACCACGCTCAACTCGGTCCAGTACGCCTTCGACAACATCGCGCCAGCGGTGTCGGTCGGGGCGACCTACACGCTGGCGAACGCGAGCTCGCACCTCGACCTGGCCATCGGTGGCGCGTCGACCGCGGAAGGCGCCCAGGCCATCCAATGGCCGGCCACCGGGGGAGCGGAACAGAACTGGCGGTTCGATCGCCAGGCGGACTCGTACTTCACCGTGACGAACGTCAACAGCGGGAAGGTGCTCGCGGTCGCCGGGGCATCGACGAGCAACGGCGCCCTCATGCAGCAGCAGACGCGGGTCGCGGGCTCGGCAGCCCAGGAGTGGGCCGTCGTGCAAGGGACGGACGGAACGTTCACGATCACCAACCGCAAGAGCAACCTTCCGCTCGAGGACCCGTCCTTCTCGACCGCCAACGGGACGGCGATGGACCAATGGACGGACAACGGCGGGGCCAACCAGCACTGGACGTTGACGCAGACCGCGCTCCCGACACTCACCACGGGGAAGTTCACGCTGCAGAACGGATTAGGCAAGTACCTGGAGATCCCGGCGGGGTCGACGGCCGCCGGGACGCAGGCGGATCAGTTCTGGTACACCAACCAGGACTGGCACCTCTGGACTTTCACTGCGGTGGCGGGCGGCTATGAGATCGTGAACGCCAACTCCGGTCTCGCCCTGACCGACGAGTACACGGGCGGCAGCAGCGTGGTCGTGGACCAGCAACCCGCGACCGGCGCGGCGAAGCAGCTCTGGACTCTGGTGCCGAGCGGGTCGACGTACCTGATCAAGAACGTCGGCACCGGGCGTTACGCGGCGACCGCGGGCGCATCCACCGCGGACGGTGCCCCGACCGTCTCGTGGACCGCCACCGGCGGCCCGGAGCAGGCCTGGACGGTGCGCCGCATCGACTGATACGCGGCCTACCCCCGCGCGCCCGGTCCCCGCGGGCCCAGCGGGCCCGCTCGCGCCCGGTCCGCGAAGTGCTCGTTGTTGCACTCTCGGACGGCGTGTCGGGTGCAACAACGAGCACCTCGGCGGAAAGAGCGCGGAGGGAGGCGCGCGGAGGAAGGAGCGCGGCGGAAGGAGCGCACCCCGGTCCCCAGCAAGGGGCGGCGCACCCGGTCCCCGCGAAGTGCTCGTTGTTGCACTCTCGGACGGCGTGTCGGGTGCAACGACGAGCACTTCGGCGGAAGGAGCGCACCCCGGTCCCCAGCAAGGGGCGGCGCACCCGGTCCCCGCGAAGTGCTCGTTGTTGCAGGTACTGACGGCGTGTCGGGTGCAACAACGAGCACTTCGGCGGAAGGAGCGCGGCGGGAGGCCCGCGGATGGGACCGGGCGCGGGGGCGGTCTACTTCTTGGCGATCAGCGGGGCGAAGGTGATCTGATCGATGTTCGCCGCCTGGTTCGACCTCATCTGAGCACCGACTCCGGCGCCGCCCGAGACGACGGGGCCGACAGCCCCGACGGTGAAACCGTCGAAGTTGTACTGCTGGTCCGACCAGAGCTTGATGGTGTTCTTGCCGGGCTTCAGGGTGACCGGGACGGTGACCGTGAAGAACTGGTTCCAGCTGTACGTCGGCCCGAAGGCGACGGACTGCACGGACGATCCTCCGTTGACGGAGAACTGTGCCGTCCTATCCATGAAATCGGGGTTGTAGTGGTTGGACGGCAGCGACTGGTTGTTGGCGAATCGCAGGGTCATCTCGTACTGGCCAGCCGAGGGCGCGGTCGTCGCGATGGTCAGCGAGTTCGCCTGGCCGGGACCGATGTCGGTGACGGCGCTCCCGTTCGCCTGCGAGGCGGACTTGTCGATCGCCGTGATCCCCGTGAGCGTGCCGGACTCGGCCTGGACCGTTTGGGTGTTGGACGTGACGACCGTGTCGCCTGTCGCATACGGCGTCACCGAGAGGTCGTCGAGCTGGATCGTTCCGGAGGTGCCGGTCACGACGATCCGGTTGATGCCCTGTTCCAGGTACACCGCGCCGGAGGTCGACTTCCACGTGGTGTCGTCGGTGCCCGAGAGCCCCAGTGCCTCAGCGGACTGGCCGTTGACGCTCGTCTTCGCCGCCCCGTTTCCGAGGTAGCGCAGCGCGAACTTCGAATATCCATCGGTCGCGGAATCGACCCAGAACGTTGCCGTGTCGCCCGTGCTCAGCGCCGCGGTGCCCGCTCCGCTCTGACCGCGCGATGCGAACGAGGTCCTCGCGCCGGCCAGGTGCGCCTGCTCCGCCTCGTAGACGGTCGTCGGAGACGTGATCTGCGAGACGTCGATCTTGTCGATGATCGCGTCGCCTGCCGTCGCACCGCCGTTGTCGCCGGTCGTGGCGAGCGAGATGTCGTGGTCGCCCGCTGTCAGATGCACCGTGGTGTCGACGTTGTTCCACGTCGTCCAGTGGTAGCTCGCCGGCAGCCAGACCTCGGTTGAGGCACCGCCGTCGGCCCGCAGGTAGACGTTGGTCGGGCCCTGGACGCCGCTCGCGGACGCGTTGCTTCCGGCGAAGGTGCGGATGTCGTAGTCGGCGGTCGCCGGGACGCTCACGTGGAAGGTGATGACGGTCGTCGATCCGGTCCGGAGGCCGCCGACATCCTTTCCACCCGACGTCGCGTTCCCGACGATTCCGGTCTTCTCCGTGTTGATGTTGAAGCCCGTCCCGCTCAGTGAGGCGTCCTCGGCCTCGTAGGACTTGCGGAAGCCGCTGTCCACCGCGGACTTCGAACCCGTGCCGCCCGGCTGGACGGTGATCTCGTAGGCCGACATGGCGGATGCGTCGATCGGCACCGTGATCGTCCCGTCGACCACGGGGACGTCGGCATCGGAGAGCCGGAGCGGCGCGTTCGCTGCTCCGGTGTCTCCGGACCAGGCGTCCTCCTGCACGGTCACGTGCACGGACGAACCGAACACCGACGAGGGGATGTTCTTCACGACGGTGTTCACGGCGCCGGTGCGGCCGCCACCCGAGAGGATGACCCGCGCGGTCTTCGCTGCGGTGTCCAGAGTCGCGACACCCTGCGGCGTGCCGCCGGCGTTATTGGTGCTCGGGGTGAGCGTGACCTTCTGCCCGGTCATCTGCGAGTACCAGTTGTACAGCCACCACTGAGCGTTCGGGGTGTTCTGCTGCGCCGCGGAATCGTTGAGCGAGCCGTCGACCTCCCAGTAGGCGAGGTCGCCGTACACGCCGCTGTCGTCCAGCGCCGAGATCCACGGGACCATCGTGGCGGGGTCGTCCTCGTCACTGCCGAGCCCGTACTCGGAGATGTTGATCGGAAGCGGTCCGACGCCGACCGTCTTCTCGATCGACCGGTACGCTGCCACGTCCGAACGAATGGTCGTCGGGCTGGACAGCTCGTGCCAGATCATCACATCGGGCACGCACGCGTTGGCCTTGCAGTAGGTGAGGAAGTTGGAGGTCGTCCGCGCGTCGAAGTGTCCCTCGCCCGGACCGGCGATCCGCGCGGTGGGATCGAGGCTCTTGATCAGCTTGTACGTCGAGAGCCACTCCGCCTCGAAGGCGGCAAGGACCGTCGAATTCGAGTTGATCCCGTTGAACCACTCGCCATCCGGTTCGTTGTAGGGAATGAAGACGATGTGGTTGTTGGCGCCGGCTGCCAGAACCTGCTTGACCTCGGTCGTCATGAAGCCCTGGTACTGCGCGTAGCTGGTGCGGTCGTACGGGTAGGCGCGATAGACGTCGGTCATGTAGATGTACTCGTCCTTGCCGCCTCCCTTCACGAATGCCGGCTCGACGCTGAGGGCGTCGGCACCGGGATGCTGCTGCCCGTCCTGTGCCTTCGTCGAGATGGTCAGCTGTCCCATGCCGGCGACCAGGTTGTCGCTCGGGACTCCCGGCTGGTAGATCCCGTACAGCGTTCCGGATGCGGTCGGTGCGAAGGCGGCACCGGGTGCGCCGAGGTCGGCGGTGAGCGTGGGCGGCGGCGGAGGCGGACCGACCACGACGGCCGCGTCGATGGCGACCGTGTGATTGGTACTCGCCGGATTCTTCGTTCCCGTGGCCGTGATCACCACGGTGTGGGTGCCTTCGGTCAGGCCGTCGCTGCTGAACAGAGTCGACTGGGTCGACCGCGTCGCCTGGTAGTCATCGACGGTGGTCGCTGCTCCGCCGTCGAGTGAGAAGGTCACGATTCCCTGGTCGACATCGCGGACGCCGAGGAGGGCCACGCTCGTGCCCGAGAACGTGAACTTGCCGACGCCGTTGGTCGCATTGTTCCAGTGGACGGTGCCGTCATAGAGGTCGGAGACGCCGGAGGCGGTTCCCCACGTGGAATCGTAGGTGAAGCTGTCCTGGCCCGAGGTCACCGCGTCGTCGATCTTCTGAGACACGTCCGCCGGCGCGGTCGCCGCGCTCACCGGCTCCA
Organism: Leifsonia sp. HAY1-4F; assembly: GCF_056755275.1. NCBI lineage: Bacteria > Bacillati > Actinomycetota > Actinomycetes > Micrococcales > Microbacteriaceae > Leifsonia > Leifsonia sp. HAY1-4F. The sequence continues at coordinate 49,220 of NZ_JBNDHX010000004.1, read as the reverse complement.
CAGCGGGCGAGCTGGCAGAGGCGCCCGAAGCTGCGGTCGCACCTGCCGCGACGAGTCCCGCTGCGGCCAGAAACACCCCCGCCCGGAGAACAGAGCGATCTATCTTCGTCATTACAACTCCCTTGTCGTGTACAGCCCTTAGTAATCGAACCGGTTCGACAATTTGCCCGCTTTCAGGCCTGGCATACTGCCGGCGGGCATGATCGCCGCAGAAAGTGCGAGACGCCGCCGCGCGCGAGCGGAACGCAACCCGATCTATCGAACCGGTTCGATAATCGTGAAGCGTAGGGCTAAAGCAACTCGGAAGTCAACCGATGCGTCCCGACTCCGGACGATCAGCGCACGCCGGCGCCGGGAAGCCCGGTCCGCCTCTCGCGCCTCGGCGTACTGTCCCGGATCACACCCGTGGCCGGCAGCATCCGAACCGGATCGTCTTCCGGCTCGGCGAGTGCCAGGGCGAAGGCGAGCCTGCCCATGTCGATCAGGGGCACGGCGACCGTGGTGAGGCTCGGCGTCACATCGCGGGCCATCCGGACATCGTCGAACCCGGCCACTCCGATATCGCGGCCGACCCGGATGCCGTGGTCCCGGAACGCCGCGGCGGCTCCGACCGCCATGACGTCGTTGACCGCGAAGACGAGGTCGATGTCATCCAGCCCGCGGGCGATGAGCTTCTCCGCGGCCCGGTAGCCGCCGTCCCGGGTGAAGGCGTCGACGAAGGTGTCGTCCTCCTGGATGGACAGCCCGACCTGGGCCAGTCCTTCGGCGAACCCCGCGCGCCGGTCCGCCACCGTGACGAGCTCCGGGTTCCCGCTCAGCACGGCGAACCGCCGGTACCCGCGCCCGGCGAGCTGCAGGGCGAGACCCCGGGCGCCTCCGGCGTTGTCGACCGCGACGGTGCGGAACGGCAGGAGGGGTTGCGAGACCAGGACGACCGATCCACCGGACCGCTCGAATGCCGTCAGCGCGCCGGACAGCTCGTCGTACGACGCTCCTGAGTGGCGGCTGCCGGCGATGACGATCGCGCGATGTCCCTGAGCGCGCAGATCGCGGACGCTCCGCAGTTCCAGCTCCGGGCTTCCCTCGCTCGCGGTCACGGTGACGGTCAGCTTGGCCGCCTTCGCGGCGGTGATCAGCCCGCTGGCGATCGCCGCGAAGTACGGATCGGCGATGTCGTTGACGACGAGCCCGATGGTCGACGTCGCCCCACGCTTGACCGACTGAGCCGAGACGTTCGCCACGTACCGGAGGCGACGGGCGGCTTCGTGCACTCGAGCCGAGATGTCGGGGCGCACGACGCGGTCGCTGCCGTTGAGCGCCCGGGACGCCGTGGCGATGGAGACGCCCGCCTCGCGCGCGACGTCGTGCAGGGTCGCCCGCGACGGGGAGCGCTTAGTCGCCATATCCGGGCCCTCCCCGCGATGATCGGCATGCGCAGAAGACGCCACCGTCGTTCCCCGACGTCATGGGGACATTCTCACACGCGCGCGCGAGGTGACGGCCGCTGCCGCCGCCCGACGCGTCCATTACTGTCGACCCATGGCCACGCGTCGCTCCTCCAAGCCGACCCTCGACGACGTCGCCGCTTTGGCCGGTGTCTCGCGCGCCACGGTTTCCCGGGTTCTCAACGGCGGTGTCCGCTCGACGGCCAACTTCGACCCCGAGGTGCGGGAGGCCGTCTTCGCGGCGGCCAGATCTCTGGATTACACCGCGAACACCCAGGCGCAGGCGATGTCGGCGGGCGCATCGTCCACCGTCGCGATCCTGGTCTCCGAGATCGACGATCCCGGCTCGTCCGCCCTGGTGTCCGGTGCTCTGAAGCGCGTCCGGGAGACGGGCAACGCGCTGATCGTGGGTCTGTCGGGGCTGACCGGGACGGATGAGCTGGATGCGCTCCGCGCCCTGCGCGGCCAGCGGCCGAAGGCTGTGGTCATCGCTGTGAGCCGCACGACCGACGCCGTTCGCGAGGAGGCGTTCCGGGAGGAGCTCACCGCGTTCGCCGATGCGGGTGGACGCGTGTCGGTGATCGGCGCCAACTCGTTCGGGTTCGACGAGGTGCTGCTGCGGAACGCCGACTCCTCCGCCGCACTCGCCCGCGCCCTCATCGCCCGGGGCTACCGGCGATTCGCCATCGTCGCGGCGTCGGCGGATCAGATCACGTCGCAGGAGCGGCTGCGCGGATTCATGGAGGAGGCGGCGAGCGAAGGGCTCTCCATCGACCCTGCCCTCGTCGTCTCAGCAGATTTCGATCGCGACGGCGGGTATGCGGCCGCCGGGGCGCTGATCGACCGCCTCGACGATATCGAGGTGATCTTCGCCGTGAGCGACGCGATGGCTCTCGGAGTGATCGCGAGGCTCCGCGAGAACGGGGTCGCCGTGCCCGGCCGGGTCGCAGTCGCGGGATTCGACGACGTCCCCCTGGTCCGGGATCTGACCCCGCCCCTGACGACGGTCCGGATCCCTCTGGAGGAGATGGCGGCCCTCGCGGTCGACCAGGTGCTGGGCGAGACCGGGACGCGCGGACCGCGGACACTCGAGCTCACGGGCGAGGTCGTCGTCCGGGCCAGCACCCCGGCGAAGGCGTAGGACGCAGCGTCCGGTCCGCGCCTGTTCGCGCCCTGTTCGTTTCCGTATGCCTGTCAGCCGGTGGACATCCACGAGGTGTTGACAACCCCCACTGACGCACCGTAGCTTACGGATAGCGTTTTCCACGCGAGACAGCACCAAGCAGATCCGTGAGTCCTCCACTCACGTCACGAAGGAGTGAACGAATGCGAAAAGCACACACCCGTGCGCTCGCCCTGGTAGCCGGGGTCGCAGCCCTGGGCCTCCTGGCCGGGTGCAGCGCGCCCTCCAGCCCATCGGCGTCCGCGACCTCGAAGAAGCCCGCCGTCATCGACGTGTGGGGTTGGGACGCCGAGATGACCCCGAACATCGTCAAGGCGTTCAACGCCAGCCACACGGATGTCCAGGTCAACTACGTCCTGCAGGCGAGCAACCCGGCGACGGTGACCAACTTCCGCAACGTCATGAAGTCCAAGAAGGGCATCCCCTGCTGGGTGCCCGCCACCGGCCCGGTGACGACAGCGGTCGTCAACGGCTGGGCGCAGGACATCACGAAGTACATCAAGCCGATCGAGAGCAAGTTCTCCGCGGGAGCGCTCGCCGGCGCCAAGCTGGACGGCAAGTACTACGGGTTCCCCAGCGGCCCGGATGCGACGTTCGCGCTGGTCAACGAGAAGGTCTACAGCGACAACGGCATCGCCGTGCCGAAGACGTGGGACGACCTGATCGCCGCGGGCAAGCAGCTCAAGCCGAAGGGCATCACGGTCATCAACCTCGCGGGTGAGGACCCCTCGACGCTCATCCAGATCGAGCAGCTCGCCGGCGCCAAGTGGTTCACGATCGACGGCGACCGCTGGAAGGTGAACTTCACCGACGCGAACTCGCTGAAGGGCGCCGACGTGATCCAGCAGATCGTGGACAACGACCTCGCGTCGCACCAGACGTACCAGGACCGGCCCTCGCTCTACGCGTACTTCGACAGCGGCAAGCTCGCGACCGTTCCTCTGGCGTGGTGGTCGCTGTTCGGCTACCAGACCAACCTCAAGGCCTCCCTCGGGACCTGGAAGGCTGTGGACTTCCCGCAGCTGAGCGACTCGGGACCCTTCAAGACGCCCGGCATCGCCAACCCCGGCATCGTGCCGGTCGGCTGCAAGGACCCGGCCGCCGCGGTCGAGTACCAGACCTGGGTGGCGACCTCCGCCGCGGGAATCGCGGCGTCGAAGAGTACGAAGACCGACGCCATCAGCCTGCCGACGTCTCTGAAGGACGTGTCGAAGTACACCGCGGCTATCGTGCCCGACAAGCTCATCGACCCGGCGCAGAGCAAGGATCAGGTGGGCGCTGTGATCTCCAAGGCGCAGTCCGCCGCCATCGGCTCCTTCAATGAAGGCCCGGACTACGACGCCTGGTTCCCTGAGCTCCAGGACCAGTGGGGCAAGGCGATGGCCAAGCAGATCACGGTCAAGCAGGCACTGGAGAACGTTCAGGCGTTCGTGGTCCAGGACCTGAAGACCAAGGGCATCAACTACACGGTCGCGAAGTAACACAGGTGAGGGGTGCGCCCGAGCGGCGCACCCCTCCCGGAAAGGAGACGGCGATGTCTTCGGCCACAAAGACGAGCGAAGCCGGGCCCGCGCGCAGCGCCACCCGGAGCACTCCGCTCCCGAGCGCCGGTCGGCGGCCGAGACGACGGATGTCGTGGCGGCACGTGCAGTCGCTGAAGGGAGCATCCTTCACCTGGCCCTTCGTCGCCGGCTTCGCCGTCTTCACCGTGCTGCCCGTCCTCCTCGGGCTCGGGCAGAGCTTCTTCACGGTGAAGAGCTCCGGGCTCGGGTTCAGCGCAGCGCAGACGTCGTTCACGGGATTCGACAACTTCGTGCGCGCACTGGGCGATGAGACGTTCTGGGCGTCGATGATCCGGGTGGCCATCTACGCCGCCGTCATGGTGCCCGTCACGATGATGGTGAGCCTGACGATGGCCCTCCTCCTCGATGCCGTCCGCCGGCGCGTGGCCAACCGGTTCCGGCTCCTGCTGCTCATCCCGTACATGATCCCGGGGATCGTGGCGACCATGATCTGGCTCTACCTGTACAGCCCGAACGTCGGCCCGATCCGCCCGGTCCTGGCGCTCGTCGGGCTCGACGTGAACTTCTTCGCGGGCAACATGGTCTGGGTCGGGATCGGCAACCTGGTCGTCTGGGGCACCATCGGGTTCAACATGCTGATCCTGTACGGATCGCTGCAGGCCGTCCCACGGGATGTCTTCGAAGCCGCGCGGGTCGACGGCGCCTCCGAAGTGCGCATCGCCTTCTCCATCAAGGTGCCCTACGTGCGCGGCACCCTGGTGCTCACGGGTCTGCTCTCCATCATCGGCACGCTGCAGATCTTCGCCGAGCCGACGCTCTTCCGGACGGTCTCCCCGGAGACCATCACCAAGGACTTCACTCCGACGATGGTCATCTACAACCAGGCCTTCCAGGTCGGGAACCTCAACTACGCCGCTGCCCTCTCCATCATCCTCGCCCTGGTCGTGGGGATCGCCTCGGCAGTGATCTACCGTCTCGCGAACAGGGTGGACAAATGAGCCTCATCGACACACAGATCGCCGGCCCGGACCTGCTGGACGCCGGCAGCGCCTCCCCGCGTGGATCCGGACGGCGGCGCCGGGCCGTGGAGCATGACGCGGGCGAGATGGCCGGCCGGCGCGGCGGCGCCAAGTGGGTGGTCATCATCGGGCTGGTCGCGTTCGCGCTCTACTCGATCGGGCCCGCCTGGTGGCTGATCGTCTCCGCCACCAAGTCGAAGCAGGACCTCTTCACGACGAGCGGTCTCTGGTTCTCCCACTTCAACCTCTTCGAGAACCTCGCCTCGCTGTTCTCCTACCAGGACGGCATCTTCTCGCTGTGGCTGTGGAACTCGACGGTGTACGCGGTGCTGGGCTCGCTCGGGCAGACCTTTGTGGCGCTCGCCGCGGGCTACGGACTGGCGATGTACCGGTTCAAGGGACGCGGCGCGACCGTGGCCTTCATCATCGCCTCCTTCCTCATCCCGAGCACGCTGCTCACCATCCCCTCGTATCTGCTGTACGTGCAGCTCGGCATCTACAACACGATCTGGGCGATGATCGTCCCGGCGTTCTTCAGCCCGTTCGCGGTGTACTTGGCGAAGGTCTACACCGAGGGGGCGATGCCGGCCGAGCTGATGGAGGCCGCACGCATCGACGGTGCGGGGGAGTACCGGATCTTCTTCCGGATCGGGCTGCGACTGCTGACCACGGCGGGAGCGACCATCTTCCTGCTCCACTTCGTCGGATCCTGGAACGGCTTCTTCGGGCCGCTGGTGTTCCTGCGCGACTCCGACAAGTGGCCCGTGATGCTCGGGCTGTACTCGTGGCTGCAACGCGGGGTCGACTCCACGGTCGATCTGACGAGCCTGGTGATCACCGGCTCGCTCGTCGCGACGATCCCGATGGTCCTTCTGATGATCGCGATGCAGCGGTACTGGAAATCCGGCGTGACCATGGGGAGCATCAAATGACCTTCGAATCCACCCGTCCCGCCGACATCCGCCCCGGCACCGCATTCATCGACGACACCGGCGAGATCGCCCAGCTGCACGGCGTCGGGATCCAGCGCTTCGGCGACCGCTTCTACGCCTGGGGCGAGGACAAGCGCGCCGGATCGGTGTTCACGGCGGTCGCCTGCTACTCGTCCCTGGATCTCGCCGAGTGGCGCTTCGAGGGGAACTCGCTGGTCGCGGGCGAGGGAGACCTCGGTCCCGACCGGATCATCGAGCGTCCGAAGGTGCTCCGCCGTCCGGACGGCGCGTACGTGATGTTCCTGCACGTCGACACCGCCGACTACCGCTTCGCCCGCGTCGGCTACGCGATCGGCGACAACCCGGTGGGGCCGTTCCGGTATGTGGGGAGCGAGCGCCCACTGGGCAACGTCAGCCGCGATATCGGCGTCTACCAGGAGGACGGAGTCGGGTACCTGCTCTCCGAGGACCGCGACAACGGCCTGCACATCTACCGGCTGGCTCCCGATCACCTGTCGGTGGAGGCGATCGTGGCGACGACGCGCAAGGACGATCAGTCGGGCGGGTACGAGTCGCCCGCGCTGGTCCGTCACGACGGCCTCTACTACCTGTTCGGGTCCGATCTCACCGGGTGGTCGACCAACGACAACAAAGTGGCGACGGCGGCCGACCTGAGCGGGCCCTGGTCCACCTGGGAGGACATCGCGCCCCCGGGATCCGCGACCTTCGACTCGCAGGTGAGCGCGGTCGTCCCTGTCGGCGACGGCGCGCGGCCGGCCTTCGTCTACGTCGGCGACCGGTGGCTCAGCGACGATCTGGCGAACTCCCCGGCGGTGTGGCTCCCGATGGAGATCTCCGGCGGCCGTGCGCGGATCAGCTGGGCCGACGAGTGGAGGCTCGAGGTCCCGCGCGCATGACTCTGGAGTACCGGCCGACCATCCTCGACGTCGCCCAGACGGCCGGCGTGAGCTCACGTACCGTGACCCGGGTCATCCAGGGCTCGGCGGTCGTCAGCGCGTCCACCCAGGACCGGGTGGAGCGGGCGATGCGCGAGCTCGGGTACATCGTCCCGGCGCACGGCGCCCCTGCGGGGACGACGCAGATCGCACTGATCGCCATGCACGGGATCAACCCGACGATCCTGCACGGCGTCCTCGACGGTGTCACGTCCGAGGGCCGCCGACGCGGTCTCCTCGTCACCCAGGCGGACGTTATCGCACCCGCGGATCACCTGGAGAGCTCATTGCTGGAGGTCGTCGGCCGCAAGATCGAGGAGGGCGCCTCGGGTGCGATCCTCGTCGCGACCGCGGACATCTTCTCTAAGGTGGCGGCCGTCCTCGCCCGGCGTCTGCCGGTCGTCGTCGCCCTGGCGGAGCACGAGACCGCCTCGTCGGTCACGATCGACTCGTACAACGGTGCGGTGCAGGCGACCCGGCACCTCCTCGCGCTCGGGCACGCCGAGCTGGCGCACGTCGCCGGCCCCGCGAACCTGGTGCACGCACAGGCCAGAACGCAGGGCTTCCTCGACACGCTCGAGGAGGCAGGGCTCGAGCCCGTGGATGTGGTCCCGGGCGACTGGTCGGCGGCATCCGGCTTCGCCGCGGGTGAACGGTTGCTCGCATCCACGGCGTCGGCCGTCTTCTGCGCGAGCGATCAGGTGGCGCTGGGGGTCATGCACGCCTATGCCCGTGCCGGGCGTCCCGCCCCGGACGGCATCAGCGTGGTCGGGTACGACGACGAGCCGGGGGCGGCGTTCTTCACGCCGGCCCTGACGACGATCCGCCAGGACTACCGGCGCGTCGGCGTCGCCGCGATCGACGTGTTCGCGCAGGCGCAGGCGGCCGGAGCGCCGAGGCACGCCGACCTCCTGCCGGAGCTCATCGTCCGCGCATCGACCGGGAGGCCGGTCCGGTGACGGGTACGACGACGCAACAGGGGCTGTTGACGAACCCGGTCATCCGCGGCTTCGCCCCGGATCCGTCCATCGTCCGGCTCGGCGAGTGGTACTTCGTCGCCGTGAGCTCGTTCGAGTGGTTCCCGACCATCCCGATCCACCGGTCGCGCGATCTGATCGACTGGGAGTACGCGGGTCACGTCGCGAGCGCCGTCCCGGAGGGATCGCTCGCCGGGTATGCGGACTCGGCCGGCATCTGGGCGCCGGCGCTGAGTGTCGCCGCGGGCAGGCTCTGGGTGACCTACTCGATCGTGGAATCCCTCCAGAAGCCGTACTTCAACCTGTCCACGTACATCACGACCGCCGCCGTCGCGGAGGGCGCGCTCTCGGACTGGGACGTCCCGGTGCGGGTGCCCTCGCACGGCTTCGATCCGTCCCTGTTCCACCACGACGGGCGGACCTGGCTCGCCAACCTGCAGAACGACCATCGTCCGGACGGCGACCGGTTCTCCGGCATCGTCCTCACCGAGCTGGAGCGCACGGACGGGACATTCCGCACGGTCGGCGGGACGCAGCTGCTCCTGCAGCGCGACACGCTCATCGAGGGTCCGAAGCTGCTGTTCAAGGACGGCTGGTTCTACCTCTCGCTGGCCGAGGGAGGCACCGGTGTCGAGCACGGCGTGCTCGTCGCGCGAAGCCGCGACGTCACCGGGCCGTACGAGATCGACCGGCAGCCGCTGCTGACCACGCGCGACGACCCGGAGTGGCCCCTGCAGAAGGCCGGGCACGGTGAGTTCGTGCAGGCGCCCGATGGTTCCTGGTACCTCGTGCACCTCGTCTCCCGGCCCATCCGGACCCCGAGTGGAGTGCAGAGCCCGCTCGGCCGGGAGACCGCCGTGCAGGCCATCGTCTGGGACGACGACGGCTGGCCCCGCCTTGCGCAGGGAGGCTGGCATCCTGCTGTCGAGGTCGCCGTCCCGGCGGTTCCCGCCCCGGAGCGGGCGGCGACCGGGCCGGCCCGGGGGAGCGCAGTGCTCGACTGGCCGTGGAGCACTCTTCGCGCTCCCGCCACGAGCGAGTGGGTGGACGTCGTCGACGAGCATTCGTTCCGGCTGCGCGGACGCCAGGGAATCGAGTCCTGGCGCGCGAACAGCCTCGTCGGCCAGCGCCTCACCGAGCACCACGCCGTCGCCGAGGTGACCATGGAGGCGCACCCGGCCACGTTCGCGCACTCCGCCGGTCTGGTGCTCTGGTACAACTCCTCCGCGTACATCTCGCTGCAGCTCACCTGGGCCGAGCCCGAGGGCGAGCCACAGCGCGGCCAGCAATTCGAGGAGGGCGGGGGCGGGATCGTCCTCGTGCTCACCGCCCGGAGCGTCGACGGATCCGTGGAGCTCGCGCGGAGCGCGGCCGATGCCGGACCCTGGCGGCTGCGCGCCGAGCTCGATCACGGCACCGCGCGCTTCGCCGCCGGCCGCGACGACGGAAGCGCCCTCGAACCGTTCGGGCCGGAGGTCGACGCATCCTTCCTGTCGGACGACTTCGGGCCGCTTCTGCGCTTCACCGGCACATTCGCCGCGGTCAACGCCTTCGACCTCGTCGATGAGGCGTTCACCGCGACCTTCAGCCGCTTCACCCTCACCACGAGCACACGGAGATCATGATGAAAGCCGTCTTCGGGATGGGGCAGCACCTGATCCCGTTCCTCTTCTCGCCCGACGACATCGCCGAGCTGCAGGAGTACGTCGAGATCGACCCGGCTCGCGCCATCGCTTCGGTCGCGGACCTCGATCCGGCCGAACGCCCGGCGATCGACACCCTGATCACCGGGTGGGGTGGCCCGGAGCTCACGCGGGACGAGCTCGATCAGCTGCCCGGCCTGCGCGCGATCGTCCATGCCGCCGGCACCGTCCGGTTCGTGGATCCCGACGCCTGGCACCGCGGCATCGTCGTGTCGTCCGGCGCGTGGGCCAACGCCGTCCCCGTCGCGGAGTTCACCGTCGCGATGATCGTGCTCGCCGGGAAGGACGCCTTCTGGGTCGCTCGGACGTACGCCGCCGAGCAGCGCGAGATCCACCGGGAGGCGGAGCTGCCTGCCATCGGCAACTTCGGCCGCACCGTCGGGATCGTGGGCGCCTCACGCATCGGGTCGCGGGTGATCCGCCTGCTGCAGGCCTACGACCTGCGGGTGCTCGTCTTCGACCCGTTCTGCACGCAGGAGCAGGCGCGTCTCCTCGGCGCCGAACTGGTCTCCGACCTCTCCGAGCTCGCGCGGCGCAGCAGCGTCCTCTCCATTCACGCGCCCAGCCGCCCGGAGACGTGGGGGATGATCTCACGGGAGGTGCTGGCGGCTCTGCCGGACGGCGCGACCATCGTCAACACGGCTCGGGCCGACATCGTCGACCAGGATGCGCTCATCGCAGAACTCCGGTCGGGGCGGCTGCGCGCTGTCCTCGATGTGACCGACCCCGAAGTCCTGCCGAAGGGGCACATCCTCTACAGCCTCCCCAACGTCCATCTGACGCCGCACCTGGCCGGCGCGGCCGGGAACGAGCTGCGCAGGATCGGGGAGTCCGCCGTCGCGGAGGTCCGCAGGCACGCGCGCGGCCAGCCCTTGCGCCATGCGGTCGAGTTCGCCGAGCTCGCTCGCATGGCCTGACCGCGCGTCACATCATGGAAAACGCTATCCACTCTCATTCCGATCAGCTCCAACCGTCAACGAAGAAGGTACCGATCGTGCAACAGCGCAGTGTTCCCTCACCCCGCCCGCGGGGCCGACTCGCATTCCTCAGCGGACTGATCGCGGTCGTGCTCGCGGCAGCCACTCTGCAGCTCGCCGCAAGCCCGGCGACCGCCGCGCCGGTGGCCGCGGCCGTGCCGGTCGCATCGGCCGTGACGGCCACCACCTGCACCGTCGAGTTCCATCCGACGGTCAGCAGCCAGGGCTTCGTCCATCCTGGAGTCGGACTGACCGCTCCCGTGCTCGAGAACGCCAGGACCCAGATCGCGACAGGCGCCGAGCCGTGGTCGAGCTACTACGCGTCGATGACGCAATCCTCCGCCGCCAGCACCACGGCCTCGTCGTCGAACGCGAGCAGCGCCGACCCGACCAAGCCCGGCACGGTGGCCTTCAACAGCCAGGGGGTGGAAGGCAGGTTCATCGCGGACGGCCTCAAGGCGTACACGCAGACCCTGATGTACGTGTTCACCGGATCGGAGGTCTACCGCAAGAACGCGATGAACATCATCCGGATCTGGGAGCAGATGGACCCCAGCCAGTACGCCTACTACACCGACGCGCACATCCACACCGGCATCCCGATGAACCGCATGGTGACCGCCGCCGAGATCCTCCGCTACAGCTCCTGCGCGAACGAGGAGACGCCGTGGACCGACGCCGACACGGCCGCCTTCACGAAGAACCTGATCACGCCGGTCATCGAGACCTTCCAGCACGACAACAACTACTTCATGAACCAGCACACGTACCCGCTGATGGGTGCGATGGCCGGATACATCTTCACCGACAACGCTCCCCGTTACGCCGAAGCGGTCGAGTGGTTCACCGTCAACGCCACGGCCACGGACCAGGGCTTCAACGGCTCCATCTCGCGACTGTTCCGGATGGTCACGAAGGACGACTCGACCGGCCAGGCGATCGCCGACCCGCACGTCCAGCACGTCGAGATGGGGCGCGACCAGGCGCACGGCGGCGGCGACATCACCAACGCGTACTACCTGGCGCGGATGATGCTGGCTCAGGGGACGAAGGTCGACCCGACCGCCGGCACGATCTCCACAGCAGCGAACGCCGTCGGTCCCTACGAGTTCCTCGGCGACCGCATCCTCTCGGCCGCGGACTACTTCTGGCAGTACATGCTCGGCTACGACACTGCGTGGACCCCTGTGGCGTACGCGATCTCTCCGGACGGGACGATCCGCGACACGTACAACCACATCTCCTCGGGCTACCGCGGCCGATTCAACACGGCCAGCTTCTGGGACCTGTACTACTACTACACGTATGACCGGGGCCTCGATCTGAAGACCGTCGCGCCGCACTTCTACGAAGCGTTCACCAAGCGGCTGCCGCTGACGTACTACTACGGCGGGTCTGCGCAGAACGCCTGGGACGGCGTCGACGGCGGCGGCGACTTCTGGCTCTACATGCCGGCCGCGGCCGCTGGCAGCTCGGTCCCGAAGAAGGAGACGAGCGGCACGACGCTGGAGGTCGAGGACCGCTACACCGACATCTCCGGGCAGGTCGAGTCCGGCACGGACGGCACCACCGGCTATGTCCGGCTCGGCGCGACGACGGCCGGATCGAAGATCGCGTTCCTGGAGGGTTCGACGGCCGCGAAGACCATCGGACTGCGCGTTCGCACCGACGCACCAGTCGACCTACGGCTCACCTCGGGGCTCGACGAGACGGTGACCATCCCGGACACCGGGTCGCAGTGGCGGAACGTCCTGGTGAAGCTCGCCACCGGAGAGTCGATCGGCGATCTGATCTACCTCCAGGCGAACGGCACCGGCGGCCACGTCGATATCGACAGCATCGACACCGCGATCGCCTCCCATTCGACTCCTCCTGTTCTCCCGACCACGGTTCCCAGCCGCCTCGTGGGCTACGCCGGCGCGTCCTCCGTCACGGCGTTCGCGGCGACGGATCCGGGTACGGGGGAGACCCTCACGTACACGGCTGCCGGCCTCCCCTCCGGGGCATCGCTGGACTCCGGGTCCGGCGCGCTCACCTGGGCTCCTGCTGCAGCGGGCTCCGCGGACGTCGTGGTCTCGGTGGATGACGGGACGACTGTGGCCGCACGCCATATCGAACTGGACTCCGCGACATCGCGCGACGGCGCCCTGACGCTTGCGAAACAGGGCTTCGACTCGAACGCGATCTACGAAAGCGCGACCTCGGCCGCCTACACCGCTGCGGTCGCCGACGCGACCACGCTCTCCCACCACGGTTCGGACGCCGACTACCTCGCCGCCGTGCAGAAGGTCGTCGCGGCGACCGCCGGTCTCCGGCTGGTGTCGCCGCGGATCGCGGACGGAAGTCTGAACTACCCGGCCCTGCTGACCAGTTCGACGATGGGCGCCGACGTCGGCAAGCTCGACGACTCGAGCAACCTGACGGGATCGAGCTATCCGCAGGCGGTGAACCTCACCCACACGTTCGACTTCGGGCCGGACTTCCGCGTGTCGGCGTCATCGTTCGGCCTGGAGTCGAACATCTTCGCCGACCGGATCGCGGGCTCGGCGGTGTTCGGCTCGAACGACGCCACCAACTGGACGCGATTGACGCCCGGTCTGACCACGATGACGCAGGACTTCCAGACACTCGCAGTGTCGCCCGACCTGGCCGGCCAGCAGTTCCGCTACTTCCGGATCAAGATGCTGGATCCCCAGCCGGACGTGCTCCACAACACCATCGTGAACCTGATGGAGCTGACGGAGTTCCACGTCTTCGGTGACCGCCACGAGATCGGAAACGAGGTCGCTCAGGCCACGATCAGCTCGCCGAAGGCCATCGCGGGCAAGATCTCCTCCGGCGACCCGGTGACGGTCTCGGTGGTCACGAAGACCGCCGTGGGCTCCGTGTCGGCGACGATCCAAGGGACGAAGGTCGCCGCCGCCTCCTCCGACGGCGTCCATTGGACCGTGACAGCGCCGGTCGCCGCGACGGCGTCCGGTCCGGTGACGCTGGCCATCGACGAAACGGATGCCCGCGGCACGGCTGGGCCGACGCTCTACGGCACCACGGACGGGTCCGCCTTGTTCGTCGGCGGCGACGGGAGCAAGCTGGTCGACGTCGCGAACGACGCGAAGGTGACCGCCTCGGACAAGCAGTGGCCCGGCAACGGACTGAGCGCGGACCAGGTGGGATACCTGCTCTTCGACGGCAGGGCGGACACCGCAGGCGATCTCAACACGGCCACCGGTTCGTACTACGTGATCGACTTCGGCGCCGACGCGAAGATCGCGCTCGACCAGGTCTTCCTCCTGCCGAGGGCGACCAAGGCGACCAGGGCGAACGGCACTGTGGTCCAGGCCTCCGACGACGGGACGACCTGGAAGGATCTGACCACAGCGCTCTCCGGCGCCGCGGAAGGCACGTGGTCGGACGCCGGAGCGGTCGCCGCGGGAGGCCAGTCCTACCGCTACCTCCGCCTGATCAACCAGACGGCGTGGAGCGGCGACCTCGCAGAGGTCCAGCTCTACGGCAGCCTGACCTACGCCGACGGCTACTTCGACACCCAGGTGGCCGACACCTCCACGTCGACCCGTGCGAGCGCCGATGCGTACGCCCAGAAGGTGGCCGCCCTGCGCACCCAGTGGAACGCGCCAGGGGCGGACCGCACCAGCGTGCTGAAGCGGCTCGCCGCCGCGAAGTCGATCCTGGTCCCCGAATCGTCGCTGTTCCCGACGATCTCCGTCGCGCGTTCGCAGGTGGTCGCCTCCTCCGCCTCCTGGGACGGCACGGCGAACGCCGCCGACAATGGCTGGCGTGCGTTCGACGGCGATCCGGCGACGGCCACCGACACCAAGACCGCGGCGGGCTGGGTGCAGGTCGACCTCGGCGCGGGCAACGCCCGCACCGTCGGCAGCGTCCGGTTCCTGCCGCGCGTCGGGAACTTCGCCCGGATGAACGGCGGTGTCTTCCAGGGCTCGAACGACGCAGCGACGTGGGACACCCTCGCCACCGTGAGCGGCGTGTCCGCCGTGCAGTGGTACGACCTGCCCGTGACCTCGGGGATCGCCTACCGCTACCTGCGGTACTTCACATCCACGGGATACGCGAACGTCGCCGAACTGCAGTTCAAGGAGCGCGTCGTCGACACGACGCTGCTCACGGCACGGATCTCCGCCGGCGAAACGGCGGCGGACCCGGAGATCTGGACCGCTGCCTCCATCGACTCCCTGAACCAGGCGGTCGCGTCGGGGAAGGCGACGCTCGCGGGCGACTCGCCCACCCAGGCCGAGGTCGACGCCGCGGCGCAGGGGATCGCGGATGCGATCGCCGGACTCCAGCCGTTGGGAACCGCCTGGAGCGCGGCCCAGGTCTACACGAAGGGCGACCAGGTCACGTACGACGGCAACAACTTCATCGCCCAATGGTGGACGCAGGGCCAGGTGCCCGGGGCCTCCCCGTGGAGTGCCTGGGCGCAGGTCGGTCAGCGGACGCAGTGCCAGGCCGGCTGGAGCCGCACCTGGACGGCGAGCTGGCAGTACAACGAGGGCGACATCGCGGTGCAGGCCGGTCACCGCTGGCAGGCGAAGTGGTCGACCAGGAATCAGACTCCCGGGGACGCCAACGGCCCGTGGACGGATCTCGGCACCTGCTGATGGGCAGCGAGTACGGCTACCTGTTCGCCCACTTCCGGGAGGAACCGGACGGCTATGCGGAGCGCATCCACTTCTCGCTGAGCGAGGGCGACTCCCCGTTGCGGTGGCTTCCGCTCTGGAACGGTGAGCCGCGGCTGACCTCCACTCTCGGCACGACGGGCGTCCGCGACCCCGCGATCGTGAAGGATGCGGCGGGACGGTTCCACGTGCTGTGCACGGACCTCCGGGTCTGGGGCGGAGACGACGCCGGCTGGGACGCCTGGCGACGGCGTGGCAGCCGCTCGCTCATCGTCTGGGACTCCGACGACCTGGTCGAGTGGACGGGCCCGCGCGCAGTGGAGGTCGCTCCGGCGACCGCCGGGATGGCGTGGGCCCCGGAGACGACGGTCGACCCGGACACCGGCGAGCACCTCGTCTTCTGGTCGTCGTGCCTCTTCGACGAGTCCGATGGCGACCACACGGGCGAGACCTACAGCCGCATCCTGTACTCCCGGACGCGCGACTTCGTGCGGTTCACCCCTGCGGAGACGCTCATCGACAGCGGCCTCGACATCATCGACACGGCACTCCTGCAGGAGAACGGCCGCGTCCACCGGTTCAGCAAGGACGAGAGCCATGGGCCGGGCAGGTCCGGAATCCACCAGGAGGTCGGCTCCGGACTCTTCGCCGACGACTTCGTCACGGTCGGCACGCTGATCGGAGCGGACCTGTTCGCCGGCGTCGAAGCGCCGATCGTCCTGAAGGACCCCCACGAGTCCCGGTGGTATCTCTTCCTCGATCAGTACAGCACGAGCCCGCAGGGCTACTTCGCCCTGGAAAGCACCGATCCCGTCAGCGGCGACTGGAGTCCGGTCCCCGCCGACCGCGTGCGGATCGCGCCGGGGACCAAGCACGGCACGATCCTCCGCCTCGACCGCGAGGAATGGCTCCGGCTCCGCCCCTTCGCCGAGGAGGTCGCCTGACCTCACGCCACCGGATCCTGCTCGGCGACCGCCGACCCGTCCCCCTCCGGCCACAGGTGGTGGAAATGGTCGAGCGGGCCCGGACCACGGCCGACGTCGAGGCGATCGGCTGATGCGAGTGCGCCGGTCAGCCACGTCTTCGTCACCCGGAGAGCGTCCAGCCAGTCTCCCGACCGTGCGCGATTCGTGGCCAGCCCGGCCGACAGTGAACAGCCCGTGCCATGGGTGTTCGCCGTCGCCACTCGTGGCGCCATCAGCGAAGAGACGGCCCGGCCGGTGCCGAGCGTGTCCCGTGGATCGATCACGGCGTCGGGGGAGGTCGCACCGCCGAGGTGCCCACCCGTGACGAGCACAGCGACCTCGTAGGCCTCGGAGAGCCGCTGGGCCTGCGCGATCGCCGCGTCCCAGGACGACGCAGGCGGTTCGTCGGCTAGCGCTGCGAGCTCGTCCAGGTTGGGTGTGACCACGCTGCACAGCGGCAGGAGGCCGCGGAGCGCCTGCAGCAGGTCGTCGCGTCCCAGCGCGTCGCCGGTGCTGGCTTTCAGCACAGGATCGAGCACCACGATCGGCGGGGTGGTCTCGGCGAGCCATGCGCCGAGGACCGCGGCGTTGTCGGCGGTGGCGAGCATCCCGATCTTCACGGCATCGATCGTGACGTCGTCGCTGACGGCGGCGAGCTGTTCGGCGAGGAAGGAGGGCGGAGGGGTGTGGATGGTGCGGACCTCGGTGGTGTTCTGCGCGACGAGGGCGGTGACGACGGCCATGCCGTACCCGCCGTTGGCGGCGATGCTCTTGAGGTCGGCGTGGATGCCCGCACCGCCGGTGGGGTCCGTGCCGGCGATGCTGAGCACGCGCGGGATGCTGTGCTCGCGGGGGCTCATGGCGCGACCCTAGCAGGTCGGTTCGACGCCCCTCCGGATCGTGCGCTATGGTCGGTGCATCCACACGGGAGCCCTCGCAAGGGCTGAGATCGGGCTGACGCGGCCTGCGACCGTTCGAACCTGTCCGGGTAATTCCGGCGAAGGAAGTAGGAGTCTCCTCGATGGATTCTGTCGTAACTGCACGCGCTCTGGCCTTTCTGCACGACACGGAGCACGACCTCCACGTGCCGGTCGATCGGATCGGTCTGGACCCCTCGCCGGACGGCACGGCCAACCCGCCGGTGACGGTGTACCGGACCGAGGGACCGGGCAGTGACCCGGTCGTCGGTCTGCCGCCGCTCCGCGAGAAGTGGATCGCCGGCCGCGCCGACACGGAGGTGTACCCGGGCCGGGAGCGCAACCTGCAGGATGACGGCCGTTCGGCGATCCGCCGTGGCGAGGCGTCGGCGGAGTGGCGCGGCGCCAAGCCGCCGGTGCGCCGGGCGCTCCCCGGACGCACGATCACGCAGATGCGCTACGCCCGCGAAGGAGTGATCACTCCCGAGATGCGGTTCGTGGCGCTGCGGGAGGGCTGCGACGTCGAGCTGGTGCGTTCGGAGCTGGCGGCCGGCCGGGCGATCATCCCGAACAACGTCAACCACCCGGAGTCGGAGCCGATGATCATCGGCAAGGCGTTCCTGGTGAAGATCAACGCCAACATCGGCAACTCCGCGGTGACCAGCTCGATCGCCGAGGAGGTATCCAAGCTGCAGTGGGCGACGACCTGGGGCGCGGACACGGTGATGGACCTCTCCACCGGCGACGACATCCACACGACCCGTGAGTGGATCATCCGCAACTCGCCGGTGCCGATCGGAACCGTCCCGATCTACCAGGCGCTGGAGAAGGTGAACGGGGATGCGTCCGCGCTCACCTGGGAGGTGTACCGGGACACAGTCATCGAGCAGTGCGAGCAGGGCGTGGACTACATGACCGTCCACGCGGGCGTACTGCTGCGGTACGTGCCGTTGACGGCGGAGCGGGTGACCGGGATCGTCTCGCGTGGCGGCTCGATCATGGCCGGCTGGTGCCTGGCGCACCACCAGGAGAACTTCCTCTACACGCACTTCGACGAACTCTGCGAGATCTTCGCGCAGTACGACGTCGCGTTCTCCCTCGGCGACGGGCTGCGGCCGGGGTCCATCGCCGACGCGAACGACGCCGCCCAGTTCGCCGAGCTGGACACCCTCGCCGAGCTGACCAAGCGTGCCTGGACGTACGACGTGCAGGTCATGGTCGAGGGCCCCGGACACGTCCCGTTCCACCTGGTCCGGGAGAACGTCGAGCGACAGCAGGAGCTCTGCGACGGCGCCCCCTTTTACACGCTCGGCCCGCTGGTGACCGACATCGCTCCGGGCTACGACCACATCACCTCGGCGATCGGGGCGACCGAGATCGCCCGCTACGGCACGGCGATGCTCTGCTACGTGACGCCGAAGGAGCACCTGGGCCTGCCGGACCGGGACGATGTGAAGACCGGGGTCATCACATACAAGATCGCCGCCCACGCGGCCGACGTCGCCAAGGGCCACCCGGGCGCGCAGGCACGGGACGACGCGCTCTCGAAGGCCCGGTTCGAGTTCCGCTGGCGCGACCAGTTCGCCCTGTCGCTGGACCCGGTCACCGCGCAGGAGTTCCACGACGAGACCCTGCCGGCCGAACCGGCGAAGACGGCGCACTTCTGCTCGATGTGCGGGCCGAAGTTCTGCTCGATGCGCATCTCGCAGGACATCCGCGACCAGTTCGGCGGTGTCACCGAGCAGCAGCGGGTCGCCGGGATGGCGGCCAAATCGGCCGAGTTCGCCGAGTCCGGCGGGAAGGTCTACCTTCCCGCGCCCACCACCGGCCGCCCCTAGCCGTGGTGCGCGAGGACCGGGAGCGCCGCGCGCAACCGCCCGGCGCTTCCGGCGGGGTCATCCGACTCGGTGATCGCCCGCACGACGACCACGCGCTCGGCGCCCGCCGCCACGACCTCTCCGATGGTGGTCTCGTCGATGCCGCCGATCGCGAACCACGGCCGCGTCGCGGCGCGGGCGGCCGCGTAGCCGACGAGCCCGAGGCCCACACCGGCGCGGCCGGGCTTCGTGGGCGTCGGCCAGACCGGGCCGACGCAGAAGTAGTCCAGCCCGTCGGCGGAGATCGCGGCGTCGATCTGCTCGGCGCTGTGAGTGGAGAGCCCGATCGCCGTGCCCGCCCCGACGACCGTCCGGGCGACCGGCGCCGGCAGATCCTTCTGCCCGAGGTGCAGCACAGGGGCCCCGGAGACGCGGGCGATGTCGGCGCGGTCATTGACCGCCCAGAGCTTGCCGTGCCGGGCGGCGACGTCGGCAAGGACCGCGAGGACGTCGAGCTCTTCGCCGCCTTCGAGGGTCTTGTCGCGCAGCTGGATGATGTCGACTCCACCGGAGAAGGCCGCGTCGGCGAAGTCGGCGAAGTCGCCCTGACGGGTTCGGGCATCGGTGCAGAGATAGAGTTGCGCGGCGGCGAGGGACATGAGGCCAGGGTAGCCGCGGCCGGGGGAGTGTCCGGGTCCGAGGCCGTCGAGGCCGTGGACGTCGTGGTCGTCGGTGGCGGGATCATCGGTCTGGCCATCGCCTGGACGGTCGCCCGGACCGGCCGGTCGGTCCGGGTGTTCGATCCGGCTCCGGCCCGTGGCGCCACCTTCGCCGCCGCTGGGATGCTCGCGCCGGTGAGCGAGTACCACTACCAGGAGGACGCCCTCCTGGAGCTCATGGTCGCGTCGGCGGAACGGTACCCCGACTTCGTCGAGGCGCTCGCGGCGGACGGCACCGCCACCGGGTACCTGCCGACCGAGACCCTCCTGGTCGGAGTCGACCAGGGGGACCGGCGGGCCCTGGCGGACCTCCACGCGGCGCATCGCGCCCGGAGGCTCGTGGCCGACCCGATCTCCCTCGCCGACCTCCGGACGCTCGAGCCCTGCCTCGGCCCCCGGGTGACGTCCGGGTACCGTGTCCACGGCGACCATCAGGTCGATCCCCGCCTGCTGGCGAAGCGGTTACTGGCGGAACTGGAGAGCGCACCGGTCGCCGGCATCGTCCCCGAGCGGGTCGTGACGCTGCTGCACAGCGATCCGGCGGACGCCGGCTCGCGGGTGACCGGCGTCCGCGGGGAGCGCGGGACGACCGTGACAGCGACAGAGGTCGTCCTCGCGAACGGTCTCGGTGCGAGCAGTATCGGCGACCTGCCCGACGGGCTGGTGCTGCCGCTGCGCCCGGTGTTCGGCGACATCCTGCGGCTGCGCGTGCCCGACCGGCTCCGGCCGCTGCTCACCGCGACGGTCCGCGCCTTCGTCCGCGGCGAGAGCGTCTACCTCGTCCCGCGGGCGGACGGCACCCTCGTCATCGGCGCGACCCAGCGCGAGGACGGGCTCGCCGGCGTGTCCGCGGCCGGCGTCCATCGGCTGCTGCGGGACGCGCAGGACGTCCTCCCGGCCGTCGCCGAGCTGGAGCTTCTGGAGGCGACGGCACGCGCACGCCCGGCGACGCCCGACAACGCTCCCCTTCTCGGCCGCGTGCGAAGCGGCGACGGCGACGTGCCGGGCCTGATCGTGGCGACCGGCTTCTTCCGGCACGGCGTGCTGCTCGCCCCCATCGCCGCGGAGGTCTGCCTCGGACTCATGGAGGGGCTGCCGGACGACGAGCGCTGGAACCGGTTCCGCCCCCACCGGTTCGCACCACAGGACGCCGCGCTCGCCGCGGCGGAGAGGAACACCATCCGATGATCACGATCACCGTCAATGGACAGAGCCGGAGCGCGGAGGCCGCGTTCTCGGTCGCCGACCTCGTCGCCGACCTCACCGGGATCCGGGTCGACGCGGCCGGCGCCATCCCGGACGGAGGAGCCCTCGGTACGGCCGTCGCCGTGAACTCCGTCGTCGTGCCCCGCGCCGGCTGGACTGCGGAGGAACTCGCGGACGGCGACGTGGTCGAGATCGTCAGCGCCACCCAGGGAGGTTGACCATGCGCACCGACGCACCGATTGCGATGGACGCGCTGGACGCGCCCGCCGGGACGACCGCCGCGGACCCGCTGACCATCGACGGCGTCGAGCTCGGGTCCCGCCTGATCATGGGGACGGGAGGCGCCCCGAGCCTGGCCGGGCTCGGCGCCGCCCTGGCCGCCTCCGGGACGGAGCTCACGACCGTCGCCATGCGCCGCCACGATCCGTCGTCGGAGGGATCGCTGTTCCGGCTGATCGCCGACGCGGGCATCCGCCTGCTGCCCAACACGGCCGGATGCCTGACCGCCCGGGAGGCCGTGCTCACCGCCGAGCTGGCGCGCGAGGCGCTCGGAACGAACTGGATCAAGCTGGAGGTGATCGCCGACGAGGACACCCTCCTCCCGGACGGTGCCGAGCTCGCGGTCGCAACCGAGCAGCTCGTGTCGCGCGGATTCGTCGTCTTCGCCTACACCAACGACGATCCGGCGCTCGCCCGCCGGCTCGAGGACCTCGGCGCGGCGGCCGTCATGCCGCTCGGCGCGCCGATCGGCACGGGACTCGGCATCCTCAACCCGCACAACATCGCGCTGATCGCTGAGCGGGCGAGCGTTCCGGTCGTCCTGGACGCCGGGATCGGCACGGCCTCCGACGCGGCGCTCGCCATGGAGCTGGGCTGCGACGCCGTCCTGCTCGCCACCGCCGTCACCCGCGCCCAGGATCCCGTGGGCATGGCCG
This sequence comes from Leifsonia sp. HAY1-4F, assembly GCF_056755275.1. Lineage (NCBI taxonomy): Bacteria > Bacillati > Actinomycetota > Actinomycetes > Micrococcales > Microbacteriaceae > Leifsonia > Leifsonia sp. HAY1-4F. The sequence goes on along the minus strand of NZ_JBNDHX010000004.1, from coordinate 27,294 downwards.
CGGCCTTCCGGCACGCCGTGATAGCGGGGCGCCTCGCCGCGCGCTCGGGCCGCATCCCCCGGCGGACCGTCTCGCTCGCGTCGTCGCCGATGGACGGGCGGCCCGACCTGTGAGCGCAAGGGAGGCGCGCTCCGCCGCAGGCCCGCTGGTCGACGCGGCCGGCTCGCTCGGTCCCGCGGAGGCGGACCGCTACTCGCGTCACCTGCTGCTCCCCGGGTTCGGGGGTGACGCACAACGGCGGCTGAAGAACGCCCGGGTGCTCGTGGTCGGCGCCGGCGGCCTCGGATCTCCGGTACTCCTCTATCTCGCCGCCGCCGGTGTCGGAACCCTCGGCATCGTCGACGACGACCGCGTGGAGACGAGCAACCTCCAGCGGCAGGTCATCCACGGCACCGGTGACGTGGGCCGGCTCAAGGTCGACTCGGCACGGGACACACTCGAGTCGGTCAATCCGCTCGTGCGCGTGGAGACGCATCCCTACCGTTTGATGGCCGAGAACGCGGTCGGGCTGATCGAGCGCTATGACCTCGTGGTGGACGGCGCCGACAACTTCGCCACCCGCTACCTCGTCTCCGACGCGGCCGAGTTCGCCGGGAAGCCCTGCGTCTGGGGTTCGATCCTGCAGTTCGGCGCGCAGGTCAGCGTTTTCTGGACCGGGCACGGCCCGACCTACCGCGACCTCTACCCGGACTCTCCGCCGCCCGAGTCGGCGCCGTCGTGCGGCGAGGCCGGCGTGCTCGGGATGCTCTGCGGCGCGGCCGGATCGGTCATGGCCGCCGAGGCGGTCAAGCTCATCACCGGTACGGGCAGGTCGCTGCTCGGCCGGCTGGCGCTCTTCGACATCGGCGAGGCCACCTGGCGCGAGCTGACGATCCCTGCCCCCGCCGTCCGCCGGCGACCGGTGCGGAACATCGCGCAGTCCGCGGAGAGCTGTGCGCCCGCGATGGTCGGCGCAGAGGTCGGCGTCGGCGTCGAGGCCCGGAGGACGGTCACCGTCGAGGAACTCCGCGCGATTCTCGCGTCGGCACGACCCGAGTCATCGCGGCGTCCCGAACTCATCGACGTCCGCGAGCCGGAGGAGTACGCCGCCGTGCACCTGCCGGGATCCCGGTCGTGGCCGCTCAGCATCCTCCGCACCCGCGGTGTGCCGGCCGGGCTGCGCCGTGAGACGGACATCGTGCTTCTCTGCAAGGCCGGACCACGGGCCGAGCTCGCCGCTGAGATCGTCCGCGGCGCCGGCTTCGGGAACACCCGAGTGCTCGTCGGCGGCGTCGATGAGTGGCTCAGGAGTACCGGCGGCGCGGCAGCAGCCGGGACGCAGGTCGCCGGCAATCGGTAGGGTGGCTTCTCGACGGGCATGGTGAGGCCTCCCCATCGACAGGGGATGCTCGGGCCGGTTGTCTTGGGGGAGCCTCGGCACGCGATCGAGGACGAGATCGAAGGGGAGACCGAGTGAGCAGTGGGCCCGCTGCGACGGGGCTGACGGAGCCGGGCAGCGACCTCGGCGCGCATCCGGACTTCGAGTACGCGCTCGCGCTCGGCCTGCGGCCCGCCCCGATCGGCAGGCGCGCTCTCGCGTTCGGGGTCGAGGTGGCGATCGTCGCGGTCGTGGCCGTGCCGGGGGTCATCGGCATGAGTCAGCTGGTGGCGGCTGCTGCGAGCGGGACGGCCGGTTCGCTCGTCTCGGTGATCCTGCTGCTGTCGAGCCTCTTCGTCGGCTATGCCTTCGTTCTGACGCAGGTCGTTCTCCACGGGCTGAAGGGCGTCACCGTGGGGAAGGCGATCTTCGGCATCCGGTCGGTGCGGGCCGCGACCCTCGGAAAGCCGGGATTCTGGCGCATGCTCGGGCGTGCGCTGATCCTTCAGGTGAGCCTGTGGGTCTCGCCACTCGCCGTCGTCCTGCTCCTCTCGCCGCTGTGGGATCCCGGGAGGCGAGGACGCGGCTGGCTCGATCGTGCGGGCGGCAACTGGCTGATCGACATCGCGCAGGGCCTCGATCCGTACGATGCCAAGGCTCTCCGGTTGGCGAAACGGGCGCTGGAGCCGGCGGCCGAACCGGCGCCGACGGGCCTCCCTTCGCTGGCGACCGTGTTCACCGGTTCCGCGATCGAGCCGATTCCGTTCGTTCCGGCGACGCGGCTCGAGTCCGCCATCGTCGGGGTGGTGCAGCAACCGCTCCCGGCGTCGCCGGAGCAACCCGCGCCGCAGGCGCAGGCGCAACCGCTCCCTCGGGTAGAGCCCCTCCCGACCGTGCAGCCCCTCCCCGGAGCGCACTCGGCACCGGCTGCGCGTCGCCCCCTGACCGAGGCCCTCCTGCTCTTCGACGACGGCACCCGCATCCGTGTGTCCGGGAGCGGGCTGATCGGCCGCAATCCGGAACCGCGCGCGCAGGAGGCGGTCGGGATGCTGGTTCCCATCGCCGACGAAAGCTGGTCGGTCTCCAAGACCCACGCCGCCTTCGGGTTCGACGACCGGGGATTCTGGATCGTCGACCGCGCCTCCCGCAACGGGACGTCGCTGCGCGTCGGCGAGGAGTTCGTGCGCGTCCCCACGCACTCGCCGACGCGGGTCGGCGAGGGGCAGACGGTGATGCTCGGCGAGCGCTCGTTCGTCGTGCTCGGGATCGACCAGGAAGCAGACGAATGAGGGTCAAGCTCGGTCTCCGTCGCGGCAACGCGGACGCCGTCGACATCGTGGTCACCGCCGATGCGACCGCGACGGTGGGAGACGTCGCGTGGGCGATCGTCGACTCCGATCCCGCCCTCCGGGCCTCGCCGGATCCGGCCGATCGGCTCACGCTGATGGTCTCCCCGCCCGAGTCCGACGCCTTCGTCGAACTCGTGCCCGAGACGCCGATCGGCGAGGCGGCGATCGGATCCGGCTTCAACGCGGTCGTCGTCCGGTGCGGCACGGAGGCGTCCCCAGCGGGTTCGCCGCAGCGCGGCGCCGCTGCGGCCACGGTGCGCGTGATGACGGGCCCGGCGCGCGGGGCGGAGTTCCTGCTCCCGGCCGGGAACAGCACGATCGGCCGCGTGGCCGGAAACGACGTGGTGCTCGAGGATCCACTCGTCTCCAAGCGCCATGCCCGGGTGGAGGTCGGCCCCGGCGGCGTGGAAGTGATCGATCTGAACTCGGCGAACGGCATCCTCGTCGACGGAGGGCTCGTCTCGCGGGTTCGCCTGAGCAGCGGGCAGAGCGTGATCCTGGGCGACTCGGAGATCCGGTTCACCGCAGAAGCGCCGGCCGCAGCCGAGACGACCCAGCAGGTGCTCGAGCGCGGCGGGGTTCTGCGATTCAACCGATCACCGAGGGTGGAGGGCCGTTACCCGGGTCAGAAGTACCCCTCGCCCGAGATTCCCGGGGAGTCGGAGCCTCAGGTCTTCCCCTGGGTGATGATGGTCGCGCCTGCGGTGATGGGTGCGGTGATGTTCGCCGTCACGCGCAACCCCCTCTCCCTCGCGTTCATCGCGCTTGCACCGATGATGATGCTCGGCAGCTACGTCGCCCAGTCGAGCGGTGTCAAACGCAAGCTCAAGATCTCCACCGAGAAGTTCGAACTGCAGCTGGAGGACCTCGAAGCCCGTGTCCTGGCGGAGGTTCCGCGCGAGCAGGAGGCCCGCCGGCGCGAGAGCCCCTCGGTGGCCGAGATCTATGCCGACGCCCTGCAGCTCGGTCCGATGCTCTGGACGCGGCGGCCGGAGCACTGGAACTTCCTCGACGTGCGACTGGGCCTCGGCACGATGCCGAGCCGCAACACCGTCACGTCGGACGACTTCGGCAAGGGGCTGCCGGCGTACACGCGCGCCGTCGAAGAGCTGAAGGCGCGCGCCGAGCTCGTGTCGGACGTGCCGCTGGTCGAGAACCTGCAACTCGCGGGGGCACTCGGTGTGTGCGGACCGGGCACCAGCGTGGCGGATACCGTGCGCGCCCTGATCGTGCAGTACGCCGGCCTGCACTCACCCGCAGAACTGACGATCGCCGCGATCCTCGGTGCGCGCTCGACCGCCGAGTTCGAGTGGCTCAAGTGGCTGCCGCACACCTCGTCGCCGCAGAGCTCGCTCGCCGGCGTGCACCTCGCGGACAGCACCTCCACCGCCACCTCGATCCTGAACGCCCTCGAGGAGCTCATCGAGACCCGGATCGACGTCAAACGCAGAGCGGACAGCGCGCGCGGCGCCCACGACGAAGGGGCGGCCGCGGTGCACCGCGGCGCCGCTGTCGGATCGGGGAACACCACCGGTTCGATCAATCCGCTCGTCGCGTCCCTCGTCGTCGTGATCGACAACGAGGCGCCTGTCGACCGGGCACGGCTCGCCCAGGTTCTCGAGTACGCGGCGGATGCGAACGTCTACCCGATCTGGATGGCGCACACCGTCGAGGCGCTGCCCGCGGCGTGCCGGACCTTCGTCGACGTCTCCGCCGGCCTGGACGCAGCCTCGGTCGGGTTCGTCCGGCTCGGGATGACCGTCGCCGACGTCCGCGTCGAGGGCGTGTCGGCCGAATACGCGCGCATCCTGGCTCGCCGGCTGGCTCCCGTGGTCGACGCGAGCGCGGTGGTCGCCGACTCGAGCGATCTGCCGAGGAGTGTGTCGATGCTCACCCTCGTCGACGCGGACCTCGCCGCGGATCCTCATGCCGCGGTCGAACGCTGGACCCAGAACAACTCCATCCACGACCGCAGCGGCGCGCCGCCGGTCGCGCGGAAACGCGCAGGAACGCTGCGCGCGATCGTCGGGCAGGGGTCGCCGGACGCCATGCATCTCGACCTCCGGACGCAGGGTCCGCACGCGCTGGTCGGTGGCACGACCGGCTCGGGCAAGTCGGAGTTCCTGCAGGCGTGGGTGCTCGGGATGGCGGCCGAATACAGCCCGGACCGGGTCACCTTCCTGTTCGTGGACTACAAGGGCGGCTCGGCCTTCGCCGAGTGCGTGCGCCTCCCGCACTGCGTCGGACTGGTCACCGACCTCAGCCCGCACCTGGTGCGGCGTGCGCTGACGAGCCTCCGGGCGGAGCTGCGCCATCGCGAGCACCTGCTCAACCGCAAGAAGGCGAAAGACCTGATCGAGCTGGAGAAGCGGGGCGACCCGGAATGCCCTCCTGCGCTCATCCTGGTGATCGACGAGTTCGCCGCGCTCGTCGGAGAGGTGCCGGAGTTCGTGGACGGGGTGGTCGACATCGCTCAGCGCGGTCGCTCCCTCGGCATCCACCTGATCATGGCGACCCAGCGGCCGGCCGGTGTGATCAAGGACAATCTGCGTGCGAACACGAACCTGCGCGTTGCACTGCGGGTGGCCGACGAGAACGACAGTGTGGATGTGGTCGGCGACAGGGTGGCCGCGTCGTTCGATCCCTCCATCCCGGGTCGCGGCATCGCGAAGACGGGGCCCGGGAGGCTCATCCCGTTCCAGTCGGGCTACGCCGGCGGCTGGACGAGCGGCGAGCCGGACCCGACGGTCGTGAAGATCTCCGAGTTGCGGTTCGGCGCCGAGGTGCAGTGGGAACCGGAGCAGATCGCCGACCCGAACCTGCAGGTGACGGACCTGGGACCCAACGATCAGGTCCGCCTGGTCGAGAACCTGATCGCCGCCGCCGGGACGGCCGAGGTCCCCGCGCCTCGACGGCCGTGGCTCGACGAGCTGCCGGCGATCGTCGATCTGCTCGCTCTTCCGCAGTCGACGGACACCGAACTGATGATGGCCATGATCGACCGGCCGGAGCAGCAGTTGCAGACCCCGGCGTCCTTCTTCCCCGATCGCGACGGCCACATGGCGGTGTTCGGCACCTCCGGCGCGGGCAAGAGCGTCGTGCTTCGCACGCTCGGCGTCGCCGCAGGCCTCACCCCCGCCGGCGGCCCGGTCCACGTCTACGGGCTGGACTTCGGCACGGGTACGCTCCGGATGCTCGAAGCGCTCCCGCACGTCGGCTCGGTGGTCAGCGGAGACGACCACGAGCGGGTGACCCGGCTGCTGCGCACCGTGAAGGACATGCTCGACGCGCGGTCCCGCCGCTACAGCGAGGTGAACGCCGGCGACATCGTCGAGTACCGCCGCCTGGCGGGGCGGCCGGACGAACCCCGGGTGCTGCTGCTCCTCGACGGGTTCCCGGCCTTCAAGGACGAATACGACACGGGTCTCGGGCGGTCGGCCTACTACAACATGTTCCTCCAGCTGCTGACCGAGGGCCGGCCCCTCGGCATGCACGTCGTCTTCACCGCCGATCGCGCCACCGCGGTGCCGACCGCTGTGTCCTCGAACATCCAGCGCCGCGTCGTCCTGCGCTTGGCGGACGAGAACTCGTACTTCATGTTCGATGTCCCCAAGGACGTCCTGGATGCGGGCTCCCCTCCCGGACGGGCGATCGTCGACGGCTACGAAGCGCAGATCGCGGTCGCCGGGGGCTCCCCGAACGTGGCGGAGCAGTCCAAGGCGGTCGAGCGCGTCGCCGCGCAGCTCGCGGCCTTCGGACGCGCGCCGGCGCCGAAGGTCGGCCAGCTCCCGCGCGAGCTCCGGTTCGCCGAGCTGCCGGCCGCGGTCGCCGACCGGCCGGTGCTGGGTGTTCAGGATGCGACTCTCCAGCCCACCGGTTTCGAGCCGTACGGCTCGTTCCTCGTCGCGGGTCCGCCGTCGAGCGGCAAGTCGAACACGCTCGTCGCCCTGGCGCAGTCGACTCAGCGGTGGCGGCCGGACGCCCGGCTCTTCTTCATGGGCACGAAACGGTCGCCGATCAAGGACGCCCTTCCGTGGCTGGAGAGCGCGACGAACCCGGATTCCGCGGCGGAACTGGCCGGCGAGCTCGCGAAGCTCGTCGTGGATGACGAGGTCACCAACCACCTGGTGATCGTGATCGACAATGTCGCCGACTTCCAGGGCGGCGTCGCGGACGCGCCCATGACCGAGCTGGTGAAGCTCGTCAACCGCAGCGACCATCTGCTGCTCACCGACGGAGACGTCTCGACCCTCTCCGCGGGCTGGGGGCTGATCGGCGAGGTGAAGGCCGCTCGCCGCGGCATCGTCCTCATGCCGGACACCTTCGACGGCGATGCCGTCTTCAAGGTGCCGTTCCCGAGGATCGCGCGCAACGAGTCGCCTGTCGGCCGTGGGTTCTACGTGAACGGCGCCCAGGTTCAGAAGGTGCAGGTGCCGCTGGCGGAATGACCGCCTCAGCCGCGCCAGCGTCGCACGGTGGGGAGTCCTCCCCATATGGCCCCGGCACCCAGCGCCGGTAGGTTACAACTCGTCAGGAAAGGGGTGGATTCCGCTCATGGGTTACCGCACGATCATCATCGACCTCGAAGAGCTCAAGGACATCAAGTCCGGTCTCGACTTCGTCTACGAGGAGATGTCGAACATCACCGACATCGCCAAGAACATCGAAGGCCTCATCGGAGACCCGGAGCCCGACCTCAAAGGCGCCGTGAACAGTTTTCAGAGTTCCTGGGACGACAACCGCAAAGACATCCTCGACGCGGCCAAGAAGATGGCCGACGGCACCCAGAAGGTCATCGACGACTGGACCCAATGGGACACGGACACAGCCAACAAGCTCTCGAGCCAGGGCGCGCCGGCTTCGAGCACGTCCGGAGGAGCCAACTGATGGCCAGCTTGCAGACGCCCAAGGGACGCGAGATGCATCCCCTCAGTGGCGACCCCGACACGCTTGCGGGTGAAGTGACCCGCATGAAGAACGTCGCATCCACCATCGAGAAGCTGACCGGGATGCTCGACCGCGTGCACTCGAGCAAGACCTCGCAGAGCCAGAAGGTCGACCAGATCCGGGATGCCGCGGGTCAGGCCAAGGACGCTCTGGCCAAAGCGAAGGAGATCTACAACAACACCGGCTGGGCGCTCGACGACTACCGCAAGCAACTGGCGACGAGCGTCACGAACGCCAAGACCGCGTACGACAACGCGGTCGCCATCCTCCCGCACGTGAACGCGGCCGAGCACGCCCACAGTGCGGCCGTCACGGCGAACGCGCAGGTGTCCGCCACCGCTTCGACGGACACGACGCCGATGACCCCGGAGCAGACCGCCGCGCACACCACGAAGGTGCAGAATGCGGCGAACGAGCTGACGACGGCGACCAACGACCTCGCCGGCAAGCAGGCGACCCTGCTCGGCTACGCGAAGCAGTGGGACACCGCCAAAGACGACCTCGACACGGCCGCCGAGACGGCCCGGGGGCGCATCCGCTCGGCCATCGACAAGAACCCGGCGAAGGACAGCTGGTGGGACGACTTCGCGAGCTTCCTCTCGGCCCTCACGAGCATCCTGGGCTGGGTGGCGCTGGTGCTCACCATCGTCGCGATCTTCCTCACCGGACCGCTCGCCCTCGCGTTCCTGGCGATCGCGACCGCGATCACTCTCGTCAACCTGATCGCTCACACCGCGCTCGCCGCCACCGGCAAGGGGACCTGGGCCGACGTGGCGTTCGACGCGATCGGCCTGATCCCGTTCGGCAAGTTCTTCGGCCGCGGACTGTCGATCGCCGATCGGTTCGGCAACGTCGGCAAGGGCATCCTCGAGAACGCGAACGTCGTGCAGAAGTTCCGCGATGTCTCCCGCCTCCCGGCCCTCCTGGACGCCGCCGTCTCCAGGAACGCACTGAGCCGGAGCGGCCGGCTCTGGCAGAGCTGGGCCGACAACGCCAGCAGGATCGTGGATGCGTCGAGTGAGAACGCGCCCTGGTACAACGCCTGGAAGTCCATGCAGGCGGGCGGATCGGCTCACTTCGCCCAGATGGCGGACGTGCTCGAGAACCTCCCGGGTCGCAACGGCCCTGCGCGCGAGGCCATCGAGACAGCGCTCGAGTCGATCGGCGGCAAGCCGAGCCTCGCGACAGGGACGAACGCCTCCGTTCTGCTTGCGGCCGGCGCCGGCTGGCAGGGACACGGTGTGGCGACGGGAGGCGACTGGACCGTCAATCAGGTCGTCAACCTCTTCAGCCACGATCCGTCGGCTTCCGACCTGAAATCGCGCATCCTGACGCCGCCGCTGGCGGTTCCGGCAGCACCGATCGCCGATCCGTACAAATGAGCGCTCCGACAAGGCCCGCAGGCCCGCACCTAGGATTGACGCGTGGACCAGGTCGCTGAGGGAGCAGCCGAGTCGTACGAGATCGTGCTGCCGCCGGGGTGGAAGCAGCATCCCGTTCGACGCGGAATCGCCGAGGAGCTCTACGCACACGTGCGCCAGGTTCTGGAGCCCACCGGCAACCGCGAGCTGATGGCTCAGCTGCGCGGAGCGATCCACAAGAGCATGCGCGACCTGCAGGAGCGCGGCGGCGTCGACATCTTCCTGCCGGAGCGCCGCCCGGACGGCACCCTCGTCCCCGCTTCTCTCACGTCGAACGTGGTGAGCCTGGGCGATCGCGGGCTCGAGACCGCCCTGCACAGGATCACGCGGGGGAAGGAGCCCGACGCCGTCGAGGTGCCGGTGGGGACGGCGTATCGCTGGGAGACGCCCACCAGCGGCACGGGCGACCTGGCGGGTGTCGAGACGAGCAACGTGCACTACCTGTTCGCCGTGCCGGGGGCGAAGAAGCCGACCGGGCTGATGTTCACCTTCAGCATCCTGCGCTCGGACGACGTTCCCGATGAGTATCGCGAGATCCTGATTCTCATCTTCGACGCGATGATGCAGTCGCTGATCTGGAGGTAGCGTGAAGACGATCACGATCGACCAGGACCCCGAGGTGTGGGCCGAGGTGCCCCTGGAGTACCCGGTGGGGCCGTACGCGACCCAGGCCGATTGGGCACTCGGGCTCGCGGAGGCGTATTCCGACGGACGGGACGACCCGGACGAGGTCAAGGCCGGTCTGTTCGCCATCGCGAGCGCGCTTCCGGTCGCTCCACGGCTCGGCCTCTTCGAGCTGCTCTGGTACCGCCCGGCCATCGGCACGATGCCGCTGCTCGTCAACGTCTACGTCGCGCCGGGCACCGGGCTCGAAGGCATCGCGCTGACCGAACTCGCGGGCGCGTACGAAGCCGAACCGGCGCGGCCGCCGATCGTGGACACGCTCGAGTCGGGCGTCTTCGGCTCGGTGGCGCGGGTCCTGAGCTTCACCAAGGACGAGCAGCGCGACCGGCTGCTGATGCACCTGAGCGCTGCCGGGCGATACGAAGACGTCCTCGTGCGCATCGACGCGTACACGAACGACCTCGGGCACGGGACGGCCGCCGCCGACGACTTCACGGCGCTGCTGGAGACGTTCCGGTTCGGGGACGCGCCCGACCTGAGCGCCTGAGCTGCGGCCGGGCGGGTGGGGAGTCCTCCCCATCGACCCGTGCCTGGGCCTTCGATAGCTTGGTCACAGTTGGACATGCAGACCCGCACTGGGGAAGCCTCGAAGCAAGAAGAAAGGTCGCATCACGATGAACGACATCAGCCTGACACCGGAGTCCATGCGTGGCACGGCAAGCAAGCTCGATGGCGGCCAGGGGGAGATCAAGGCTCTCCTGGCTCGTCTCCAGGGAGAGGTCAACAGCCTGCTCGGCAGCAACTTCGTCACGCAGAAGGCGTCGCCCGCCTTCGGAGAGGGCTACAGCAAGCTCAACTCCAGCATGGGCCAGGCCGTTGACGGCATCACCCAGATGACGGGTGCTCTGCGCAACATGGCGCAGTCCGCCGAGGACTGGGATGCGCAGAACGCGCACAGCTGATCGCTTCGCGCATCGCGCGAGCGGAGTGGGTGAACCGGATGGTCGGTTCGCCCACTTCGTGCATTGCGAGCGGTGCTGGTTAGGCTGTGCCCCGTGAGTTCACCGAATCGGACGAAGAAACACCCACCGGCGCCGACGCGCTCCCGCTTTCTCCGGTTCGTGGACAGGACGGGGCCGGCCGAGCTGCTCATCCTCGCTCTGACGGTGGCCGTCGGCCTGTGGAGCTGGCTGACCTACGTGGTGGCGCAGCCGCAGGACTTCACCGCCTTCGCCTGGATCTTCTTCGGCGCGAGCATCGTCGGCTCGCTGTTGCAGGCGGCGATGTTCACGTTCGTGCGTGCATCGGGAACGTTCCGGGAGCGCGCGTCGCTCCAATCGTTCTCGCAATCGGGCTCGGGGTCGGGTGTCGTGTTCTGGGGTGTGCCGATCCTGTTCGCCATCGGTCTGCTGATCGTCACGCCGCCGTCCACCCCGGCGGCGGCGTTCGACCCGTCGATGTCGATCTATCAGGTGATCTTCTTGCTGTCGGGCTTGAGTCTGGCGGCCTGCCTCCTGGGAGGGTTCGCGGTGTTCGGCCTGGTCGTGCTTCCGGTGATGTGGATCATCGCCGGAGCGCTGCCCGAGCGCGCGCCCGCGCCGGGGAGGCCCGCTGCGGCCATCTCGCGTGGCGAACTGGTGACCGGCGGGCTGCTGCTGTTCGCGGTCGCCGGCTTCGGCGTCTCGATGTACGCGGTGGCGCCCGAGGTCACGGGCGGCGCGTTCGGCACCCGGTTGCGGATGCTGGAGCAGCTCGGCGCCCTGGTGACGCTCCGGGGCGACCTGCCGGCGTCCGCGATGGTCGTGATCTGCCTGGTGGCGATCGTCGTTCTCGTAGTGCTGAACAGTCGTTACGCATCGCGTCGCGTCCGGGCGAGCACGAGCGCGCAGCGGTAGCAGGCCGGGAGCGGACGGATGAATGCGGTGATCGATGTCAGCGCCCGCACCGATGTGGGAGCGGTGCGCCGGGTCAACGAAGACAGTCTGGTGGCGCGCCACCCGCTCTACCTGGTCGCGGACGGCATGGGTGGACACGCGCGCGGCGATGCAGCGAGCCAGACGGCGGCGGCCACGATCGCGCGGCTGCTCCCGGCGTCCTCGACGCCCACTCCCGATGACGTCCTCGATGCGATCAGGAGCGCCAACCGCGAGGTTCGCGCCCTCTCGCAGGTGGGCGCCTCCGGAGAAGCGGTCGCCGGAACCACCTTGAGCGGTGTCGTGGCCGTGCGGATCCCCAGCACCGGTGAATCGGGCTGGCTTGTCGTCAACGTGGGCGACTCGCGGGTGTATTCCTGGGACGGACGCGCGTTGCGTCAGCTCAGTCACGACCACTCGGCGGTGCAGGACCTCGTGGACTCGGGAATGATCTCGCCCGCCGAAGCGGCACACCATCCCGAGCGCAATGTGATCACGCGAGCGCTGGGCGCAGCCGACTCGGTCGAGGTCGATACGCTGCTGGTGCCGGTCATCGGCCGTCAGTCCTTCCTCATCTGCTCGGACGGCGTGACGAAAGAGCTTCCGGATGAGAAGATCGCCCGGATCCTCGCCGATTCGCCGGTCGGTGCGCTCGCCGACGTGCTCGTCGAGGCTGCGGTTCTGGCGGGCGCCCGGGACAACGTGACGGCGATCGTGGTTGAATCGGTGTCGGGCGATGCGGAGCAAGCATCGCTCGAGACAGCCGATCGTCCGGGGGAGGACGCTTTCCTTGAGGACACCAGACCACGGAGATAGGAAAAGAGCGTTGTGGTCGAAGTGAGACAGTCGACCGCCGGGGGATGGGTGGTCGTGGCGGTTCAGGACCGGGTCCTGCTCGCTGAAGTGGGCGAGTCCGCGACCACCGAGACGGTGGCCGGCCTGCTGGACACGCTGCGCGGCGCCGACGCCTTCGAGCGCACGATCGAGAGGCTGACCGCTCAGGGGCTGGCGGGGACACCGGCCTTCGGGTTGGTCGATCGGGATGCCGGGTCGACCGTGCGGTGTGTGCTCCGCGGGCCGGTCCTCTTGCGGGTGACGACCGCTGAGGGGTTGCGCGAGCTGCGTGCCGAGCACGTCTCGACCTGGCTCGAGACGACGATCGCCGGAGTGACCTCCTTCCGCGTCTCGGTCATCGGTGCCGTCGCGGATGGCGTCGGCGCCCTCCCGCTCGTCGAGGGAGCGGCCTGGGCGGTCGAAGCCGGCACGGTGGATGCCTCGATCGAGGATGCGACGGTGGTGGTGGCGCCGCGAGTGCGCTCGCAGACTCCAGCCGTCCCGGTCGTCCCTGCGGCCCCGGCCGTCGTAGCAGAGGCCCCCGCGCAGCTCGCCGAAGCGACGATCGCCGACCCCGCTGTCCTCGACGCCCCCGACGTGACGTTGTTGCGCGGCGCGGAGAGCCACGACGACGCCGAACCGTCCGAACCGGCCGAGTCGGTCGAGCCGGCAGAACCGGGTGACCACGATGGGCTCACCATCATGTCGAGCGAGCTCAGCGGACGTCGCAGCGTCGCGCCGCCGGCCGCCGACCTTCGGCCGCCGATGAAGGCCTCGCCCCGCTACTTCGTGGAGCTGGCCGACGGGCGGCGCGAGGACCTCGCCGTCCCCATCGTGGTGGGCCGGGCGCCGAGCGCCGATTCGGCCTCCCGGGCAGCGCATCCTCGCCTGGTCGTCGTCCCGAGCGCCGAGCAGGACATCTCGCGCAGCCACGTGCTGGTCGCGGTCGAGGGAGACACCGTCGTCGTCACCGACCTGCACTCGCGGAACGGCACGGTCGTCGTCAACCCCGGCGCGCAGCCGCAGAAGCTGCGACGGGGCGAACCGACCGCGCTGATCGTCGGTTCGGCGATCGACCTGGGAGACGGCGTCGTCATGACGGTGGGCAGTGAGTCGTGAAGCGCTCCCCGTCGGTCGCCCCTGAACTGCCCGGCTACCGCTTCGTGCGGCTCCTCGGCTCGGGCGGTTTCTCCGACGTGTTCCTCTACGACCAGCAGCTTCCGCGGCGCAAGGTCGCGGTGAAGGTGCTGCTGGCGGAGAACCTCGACGAGTCGACGCGCGCGCAGTTCGTGACCGAGGCCAATGTGATGGCGCAACTGTCGACGCACCCCTTCATCGTGACGATCCATCACGCGGATGTGGCGGCCGACGACCGACCGTACTTCGTGATGGAGTACTGCTCCGGCCCCTCCCTGGCGGACCGCTACAAGCGGGAAGTCTTCAGCGTGGAGGATGCTCTGCGCACCGGCGTGCGCCTGTCGAGTGCCATCGCCACCGCCCACAGCGTGGGCATCCTGCACCGCGACATCAAGCCGGCCAACGTGCTGACCAACGACTACGGCTGGCCCGCCCTCACCGATTTCGGGATCTCCTCGGCGCTCGAGGACGAGTTGCCGGTGCATACGACCTCGCTCCGGGAGCTCCAGCGCGAGGCGCGCGAGGTGGAGAGCAGCGGCAGCCGGGCGGTCGGCCTGAGCGTTCCGTGGTCGCCGCCGGAGATGTTCGAGGACGAGCCGCGGCCCGATGTCCGTTCCGATGTGTTCTCCCTCGCGGCGACGATCTACACCCTCCTCGCGGGGCGCACACCGTTCGAGATCCCGGGGCGGTCGAACGGAAGCCTCGACCTCATCGGACGCATCGAGCGCGGCGCGATCACGCGGCTGGATCGGGCGGACGTGCCCCCGACTCTCGTCGCGGTGTTGCAGAAGGGGATGGCGACGGATCCCGGGAGCAGGTTCGGTTCGGCCGTCGACTTCGCTCGGGCGCTGCAGCGCGTCGAACTGGAACTGGGCTATGCGCCGACGGCCATCGATGTGCCCCATCTCGCGGTCGCGGCGCAGCCTCGCACCGACGACGAGCCGGAGGATGAGACCCGTGCGCGCTCGGTCGTCACGGTGGAGGCGCAGAAGCCGCAGCCGGATCGCATCGAGGTCCCCCCGCTGCCCCCGAAAGACCTCGACGTCACCCAGCGGCGGACTCCGGCGCCGGTGGTCTTTCACGCCACCCCGCACGAGGAACGGACGATCGCACGGCCGGAGGCCGTCGCCGCGGTGCAAGCGCCCGGTGAGCCCGCTCCGGCTGCGGCTCCGGCTTCCGCGGCGGGGCGTTCGCGTCGGCCGGTACTTCTCGGCGTCGCAGGCGTCGTCGTCCTCGCCGTCGTCGTGGGTGCCGGCGCGCTCATCTCCACGGTGCTGCCGACGCCGGCGGTGGCCCCGACCGCATCCACGGGTGGTCCCGGCTCCGGTGGCGGGAGCATCGACGTGTCGGTCGTGCCCGACGCCGAGCTGGTGTCCGCGAAGGCATCGCCCGACGGAACGAGTGTGGCCTTCGTATGGAAGAACCCGAAACCCAAGCCCGGTGATCAGTACAAGTGGGTGCAAGAGGGCACCACCGACCCACCGGCCGTCACCGCCCGCCCGCAGGCGACGGTCACCGGTCTCTCGCCCGGAGCCCGGGTCTGCATCGACGTGACCGTGATCCGCGACGGGCGCACGTCCGCGAACCCGCTGAGGGCGTGTTCCCCGTGAGGCCCCTGACCATCGACTTCTGCGGCGAGCTCCACACCGTCGACGGGGAGCGCGAGTTCGGCATCGGACGCGAATCCGATCTGACGATCGACGACAACCCCTACCTGCACCGCAGATTCCTCAGCATCTACAGCGACTTCGGGATGTGGTGGCTGGCGAACGTCGGCACGCTGCTGACCGCGACGGTGACCGACGCGACCGGGACGGTGCAGGCGTGGCTCGCCCCCGGAGCGAAGCTCCCGATCGTCTTCCAGACCATGTACGTGATCTTCAGCGCGGGCTCCACGACGTACGACTTCACGATCCGGAGCGAGGAGGACTTCTTCAACACCTCGCTTCCGCTGAACGCGTCGGCCGGGTCGACCACGATCCTCCCCGTGAGTCTCACGACCAGTCAGCGTCAGCTCATCGTCGCTCTCGCCGAGCACGTGCTCACGCAGTCGGTGCCCGGGCGCGGAACCATTCCGACATCGGCCGAGGCCGCGGCGCGACTGGGCTGGAGCATGACGACGTTCAATCGCAAGCTCGACAACGTCTGCGACAAGCTGGACAAGATCGGGGTGGCCGGGCTGCGCGGTGGTCGCGGGAAGCTCGCGACCAATCGACGCGGCCGGCTGGTGGAGTATGCGGTGGCCACCCATCTGGTCTCTGCGGAGGACCTTCCGCTGCTGGATACGGCGCCCGCGGCATCCACGGAAGCGTGACCCCAAAGAACTCGCATGTTAGCGTGGGGGAGTTCGTGGCGGTATTCGCCTGTTCAGGTTCAGCGGGGGTTCTGAGACGTGGGTGGGGTTTCGTCCTGGGTGCAGGGCCGCAAGACCGTCGCCTCCATCGCTGCCATCGCGTTGATCGCCGGAATCCCCCTGACGATCGCTGTGCTGCACAAGGGGTTCCCGGTCAGCGCCGTCAACCTCGACACACGTGACGTGTGGGTGACCAACGGCGAGAAGCTGCTCGGAGGTCGCCTCAACCATCAGATCGACGAACTGGACGCGGCCGTGGCAGGCTCGTCGCCGAAGCTCGACGTTCTGCAGGACGGCGGGGCCTATTTTCTGACCGACCCGGCCCAGGGCACGGTGAATCGGATCGACCCGGCCTTCGTGTCGCTGGTCGACAAGATCCAAGTGCCGGAGAACTCGCAGTTCGGTTACGGTGCGAACACCCTCAGCGTCCTCTCGCCCGATGGAAGACTCTGGGTTCTGGATGCGGGCGGCCGCCTCGACTTCGACAAGACGAAGACTAAGCCGACAGCGGCGCTCGGCAGGGGCGCGCGGATCGCGGTGAGCAAATCCGGCAAGACGTTCGCCGTCTCGCCGGAGAAGAAGGCTCTCTACACGGTCGACCACCCGGGCGCGGCCCCGGCGAAGTCGTCGTTCCCTGCCCCGGAGGCGTTTCAGCTCACCGCGGTCGGAGATCAGCCGGTCGTGCTGGACACCAAGGCGAACGACGTCGTGAAGGCGGACGGCTCGACCGTTGCGCTTCCGGCCAAGGGGGTGCGCCTCCAGCAGCCGAGCGACGGGGGCTCGTCGGTGGTGGTCGCCGGTGCGGCCGGTCTGATGACGGTGCCGCTGGCCGGCGGCGACGTCACGGAGCAGGCGAGCGGGGCGAAGGGCGCACAGGATGCGTCCGGGTCGGCGTCTTCGTCGGCGTCGACAGCGGTGTCGGCGCCGGTCCGGCTGGGAACCTGTTCGTACGGGGCGTGGTCCTCGACCGGCCGGTACTTGTATGCCTGCGACGGGCGGAAGCCGGTCTCGGTGCAGATCGACCAGTCGGTGACAGGCGACGCGCTCGAATTCCGCGTGAACCACGGAGTCATCGCCCTCAACAACCTGCGTAACGGCAACGCGTGGGTCGTGTCCTCCGACATGCGCCTGGTGCAGAACTGGGCCCAGGTGAAACCCAATGACACGACGGTGCAGGGAACGGTCGGCCAGGAGAAGCCGGTGCAGCAGTCCTACGCCGACACCCTCGCGCAGCGGTCCGCGAACAACCGGCCGCCGGTCGCGGTCAACGACCAATTCGGCGTGCGGCCGGGGCGCACCACGCTGCTTCCCGTGCTCGCCAACGACTCCGATCCGGATGGCGACATCCTGACGATCACCGATATCCCGACGCTGCCTCCTGCCCAAGGCCGGCTCGACCTCGTCGAGGGCGACCGCTCCATCCAGTTCACTCCGGCCGACGGCAGCAACGGAACGATCTCCTTCCGGTACTCGATCAGCGACGGCCGCGGGGGAACCGCCTCCGCGCAGGTGGACGCCACGATCCGCCCGATCGACCTGAATGTGGCGCCCGTCTCGACCCGCACCAGCAACACGCAGGTCGAGCTCGGGCAGTCGATCTCGTACAACGTCCTGAACGACTGGATCGACCCCGACGGCGACGATATCTACCTGGTGGGGGCCGCTTCGACCTCCGGGGACAGCGTGCAGTTCAGCCCGGACGGGACGATCACGTTCCTGAGCACCACGGGCCAGACGGGCTCGAAAGAGGTCACCTTCACCGTCTCGGACGGCCGGGCGAGCGCGACGGGAAGCCTCCTGGTGACCGTCAAACCGTCCGGCAGCCTCGATCCGATCGCCGTGCCGGACTCGGCGACGACCTTCGTCGGCCAGCCGGTCACGATCAAACCCCTGGCCAACGACGTGTCGCCCTCGGGTGATCCGCTCACGCTGGTCGGCATCGCCACGGACGCGGG
Organism: Leifsonia sp. HAY1-4F; assembly: GCF_056755275.1. Classification (NCBI taxonomy): domain Bacteria; kingdom Bacillati; phylum Actinomycetota; class Actinomycetes; order Micrococcales; family Microbacteriaceae; genus Leifsonia; species Leifsonia sp. HAY1-4F. The sequence goes on along the minus strand of NZ_JBNDHX010000004.1, from coordinate 9,404 downwards.
ATCCGGACTCACCGCCACGGCCGATGCCACACGGCAGACCGTCGGTCTCGTCGCCGCCACGGAGGGGACGTACTACGCCACCTACACGCTCGGCGCCGGTGCGAAGTCCACCAAGGGACTCATCCGGGTCGACGTCTCGTCCGGCGCCGCGGGCGACGCGCCGCCGATCGCGGTCAAGGATGTGGCCTATCTCCGGCCCGGCGAACCGGTGGACGTTCCCGTGCTCGACAACGACGTGTCGCCGGTCGGCCGCGTCCTGGTGCTGCAGTCGGTGAAGCCGGCCGACCCGGCCAGCGGTCTCAACATCGAAGTCCTGGCGAACTCGATCGTGCGGATCACGTCGCCCACCGTTCTCCCGGCCCAGGCGCAACTCAGCTACACCGTCTCCGACGGCTACCACACGGCCTCGGCGGGGATCACGGTCGTGCCCATCCCGCCGCTCGTGGTCCACCAGCCGCCGATCGCGGTCGACGACGTGGCGACCGTCCGCGCCGGCGACATCGCGACGGTGCCCGTGCTCGCGAACGACTACTCGCCCGACAAGGAGCCGTTCACGCTCGATCCGGCGCTGGTGAAGTCGGCCGACATGGGCAACGGAGCCGCGGCATTCGTCAGCGGCAAGAACGTGCGCTACCAGGCGCCCGACCAGCCCGGCCAGTACTCGGTCACCTACGGCATCACCGACAAGTTCAAACAGACCTCGACCGCGACGGTCACGTTCGTCGTGCTCGCGAGGGGCGGCGCGAACGACCGGCCTCCGGAGCCGCAAGCGCTCACCGGGCGTGCGTTCGCCGGATCCTTCGTGACCATCGACGTCCCGCTGGACGGAATCGACCCCGACGGCGATTCGGTGAGCCTGGTCGGCATCGCCTCGCAGCCGACGCTCGGGCGCATCTCGGCGACGAGCAGCACCTCCTTCACCTACGACGCCTATCCGGGTTCGGCCGGAACCGATTCGTTCACCTACAAAGTCGTCGACACCTATGGCAAGACGGCGACCGGCACCGTCCGCATCGGCGTCGTCAAGCGGCCGGATGCGGTCCAGCCGCCGATCGCGGTGAACGACACCGTCGAGGTGAAGCCCGGAAAGGTCGCCTCCGTCCCGGTGCTCGCGAACGACTCCGATCCGAACGGCTACACCATCGCGCTGGCGAAGAAGCTCGTGAGCGTCGAGGCGCCGCTGAAGGCGCGGGTCGCCGGGCAGCTGGTGCTCGTGGACGCTCCCAGCCGGCAGGGCGCGTACCTCGTGCGCTACCAGATCGGCAACGGCCAGGGCGGTGTCGCGACCGCGTACATCCAGGTCATCGTGACCCCCGACGCCAAGCCGGTCTATCCCACCGCGGTCGACCAGGTCGTTGAGCCGTTCGCCGTCGCGGGAAAGTCGGACGTGAAGGTCGCGGTACTCGATGGCGCGGTGAATCCGTCGGGCGTGGCGACGGACCTGAAGATCGGGCTCGCCGGCCCGCACGCCGATGCGGCGACGGTCGGATCCGACGGTACGGTCACCGTGCGGCCGACAAGCGCGCGGATGGCGATCTCCTACACGCTCACCGACCCTTCGACGGGCTTGGCGGGCGAGGCGTTCATCGTGGTCCCGCCGAAGGGGGACGCCTCGGCGCCTCCGCACCTCAAGAACGGCCTGCCGGAGCAGATCGTCGCGACGGGCGCGACCAAGTCCTGGAATCTCTCCGACATCGTGGACGTGCCGTCGGGGCGGCCGATCAAGATCACCGGAGCCGCCGGAGTCACCGCGACGAACGCCTCCGTCCCCGGGTACGTCGACAGCCACACCATCCAGTTCACCCCGAAAGCGGGTTACCGCGGACCGGCGTCGGTCACGTTCGAGGTGAACGACGGCCGCGATCCCGGACAGAGCAAGGACAGGGTGACGGCGCTCGTACTGCCGATCACCGTCGGCGATCCCGACCAGACGGACGTGCCCCCCACGTTCACCCCGCCGAACGTGACGGTGCAACCGGGAGAGGCGCCGGTCGCGGTCGACCTCCGGGCATCCAGCTACCACCCCAACCCGGCCGTTCTGAGCAGGCTCACCTACTCCGGCTTCAGCGGCTCGACCTCGGCCATCACCGCCGCACCGAGTGGATCGACGCTGTCGGTCGCGGCGCCGCTCGGCGCGCAGCCCGGCACCACAGCCGTCATCCGCTTCACCGTCAACTCGGGCGCACTCTCGATCCCGGGCTCCGTCAACGTGAAGGTCGTCAGTTCGACACGACCGCTGGCGACCCAGAAGAACCCCCCGCAGACGTCCGACCTCAAACGTGGCACCAGCTACACGCTCGCCGGCGCCTCGGGAGACCAGTACTGGGTCAACCCGTTCCCGGGAACGCCCCTCGTCATCACCGATGCGAAGGCATCGAGCGCGCCGGCCGGCGTCACCGTCGGACACACGGCGAACTCGATCACGGTGACGGCCACCTCCGGCGCATCGATCGGGTCGGTCAACGTCGTGTATGACCTGCAGGACGCCACGAAGGATCCGAACCGCACGGCGAGCACGATCGGCCAGTACCAGGTGACGATCCACGATGTGCCGGCCACGATGGCGGCGCCGGGGGCGCTCCAATCGGACACGTCCGACTCGTCGGTCAAGGTGTCGTTCTCGCCGCCGACGAACAACGGGAAGGTGATCACTCAGTACAAGGTCACGGCCAAGAGCGGCGGTGGCGGCCCGTGGACCTTCACGAGTGCGGGAAAGCACCAGCTCTCGGGGCTGACCAATGGCACCGGCTATTCGTTCGTCGTGCAGGCCGAGAACGCCGACGGCTGGAGCGCGGAGTCCCCGGTCAGCAACACCGTCACCCCGTACGGGACCCCGGCCCGGCCCACAGGCCTCACGATCGCAAACGACAGCACTTACGCCCCGTCCACGTTCACCCTGAGCTGGGACGCGCTGACGGGACAGGCGACCGGTGGTGGAGCGGTGGACTACGAGTACACGTTCGACGGCTCACCCTGGACGAACGTCGGCGGCAGAACCACCGTGACGACCGGCAAGCGCGCAGCGGGAACCTACAGTTTCTCGGTTCGCGCGGTCAACCGCGGCAGCGGCCAAACGGGGCCGCAAGCGAACTCCGCCAGTCGCACCATCACTGATCCGCCTCCGCCGGCGCCGTCCGCGGCGGTGGTCAAGGGTGCGCCGGTCCAGGGGATGCACTACCTGTGCGGGAGCTACGCCAACGCCCCCGCCGGAACGTACACCGTCACGGGACTCCTCAACGGGTCCTCCACGTGGGCGAACGGCACCAGCCGGACGGTGTCGATCAGCAACTCGGGAACGGTCTGCCTGGACGCCTGGCTCGGAAAGCGCAACGGAGACACCATCCAGATGCGCTTCAGCGGCCCCAAGACCTTCACCGGCACCACGAACAACTGGGATGCGTTGCCGGTCACCAGCAACCACTACTAGCCCACGTACGTCAGCATCGGGAGAGACAACATGGCAGTGACACAAGAGCAGGCCGACTGGTTCGCCGACGCGTTCCGGCAGCTCGTCGCCAACATCGACAGGGCGATCCTCGGCAAGGAGGAGGCGATCCGTCTCGTCGTCGCCGCCATGCTCTCGAACGGGCACGTGCTCCTGGAGGATGTGCCGGGCACCGGCAAGACGGTGCTCGCCAAAGCCCTCGCCAACACGGTCGACGGCACCCAGTCGCGCATCCAGTTCACGCCCGACCTGCTGCCCTCCGATGTCACCGGCGTCTCGATCTACGACCAGAGCAACGGACGCTTCGAGTTCCACCGCGGACCGATCTTCGCTTCGGTGGTGCTCGCGGACGAGATCAACCGGGCCAGCCCCAAGACCCAGAGCGCGCTGCTCGAGGTGATGGAGGAGGGAGTGGTCACGATCGACGGCGTCGGCCATCCCGTCGGTGCGCCCTTCCTGGTCATCGCGACCCAGAACCCGATCGAACAGGCGGGCACGTTCGCATTGCCGGAGGCGCAGCTCGACCGCTTCCTGATCAAGACGGCGCTCGGGTATCCCGACCATGCGACGACGGTCAGCCTGCTGCTCGACTCCTCGAATCGCGCCCGTGCCTCGTCCATCCAGCCCATCATCGCCTCGGAGTCGATCGTCACCATGTCGCAGCTGGCGTCCGAGGTGTACGTCGACCCGGCTGTCATGGGGTACCTGAGCGAGATCGTGACGGCGACCCGCGCCGACAAGGACTCCGCGCTCGGCGTCAGCATCCGCGGCGCCCTCGCTCTGGCGCGCGCCGCGAAGACGTGGGCGCTCGCCGCAGGCCGCACCTATGTGACGCCCGACGATATCCGGGAGCTCGCCGTACCCGTGCTCGCCCACCGCGTCATCGTCGACCCGGAGTCGGAGTTCGCCGGGGTGACGGCGGAGGACATCGTCGTGCGGTCGATCGCCGAGGTGGATCCGCCCGCGTACCGGGCCGCGTGACGATGCCGGCCGCCTCGTCTGTGAAGAGCTCCCCGCTGCGGTTCGTGCTCGCCGAGTCGCGCCGCTCGGGGGCGGCCCTGGCAGGCAGGCTCTGGGCCGCCGCGCGGAGAGCGGGATCGGGGACCGGACGGTTCATCGCACCGGTGGTCCGGCCGATCACCGCGCTGGGGTGGCTGGTCGCCGGTTCGGCTCTGGTCTCGTTCGCGCTGTGGTCTCTGTTGGGATGGGCCGAGTTCGGCTTCGTCGGAGCGACCTTGCTCGCGGCGTTGGCGATCGCCGCCGGCTTCGTCGTCGGCCGCGCCACCTACGCGGTCACGGTGGAGCTGGAGCCGCGCCGGGTCGTCGCCGGCGCGCGGGCGATGGGCAGGCTGGCCGTGACCAACTCGGGAGCGCGGCCTCTCTGGCCGACCCGGATGGAGCTCCCGGTCGGCTCGGGGACCGCCGAGTTCCTGATCCCGCGGCTGACGCCATCGGCCGAGCACGAAGAGCTCTTCGCCATTCCGACGAACCGGCGAGCGCTGATCGTCGCTGGGCCGGCCATCTCCGTACGCGGCGACCAGCTCGGGCTGCTGCGGCGGAGCGTGGCCTGGACCGATCGCGTCGACCTGTTCGTGCATCCGAAGACCGCTCGGCTCGCCGCGACCGCCCGCGGTCTCGTCCGCGATCTGGAAGGCCAGACCACCGCGACGATCACCGACAGCGATCTCGCGTTCCACGCGCTGCGGCCCTACGAGTCCGGCGACGACATCCGCAACGTCCATTGGCGCACGTCGGCGCGAACCGGCCAGCTGATGGTGCGGCAGTTCCAGGAGACCCGGCGCTCGCAGCTGCTGCTGCTGCAGAGCACGGAGTCCGCCCACTATGCCGGCGAGGACGAGTTCGAACTGGGCGTCTCCGTCATGGCGTCGATCGGTGTGCAGGTCATCCGCGAGCAGACCGATATCGACGTGGCCTGGGACGGAGGCACCCCCCGCACCCGCACCCCCACGGCCCTGCTCGACGACTGCTGCCGGATCGAGCCCAGCAAGAGCATCCATCCCACGCTCCGGGAGTTCGCACGCAGTGCCGGCCGCCGGATCGGGACGCCGAGCCTGGTGATCCTGGTCGTCGGGTCGCTGGCCGAGCTCGGTGCGATCCGGTCCGTCTCCACGCTGTACGGGCCGGATACGACGACGCTCGCCGTGCGGGTGGAGGACGGCGCCGATCCCCGCCTGGCGAAGGTGGGCGACGTCATGGTCATGACCGTCGGCCGTCTGGGCGACATCGCTGGACTCCTCGATCGGGTGGGCCGATGAGCGCGGAGGCGCGGAAGATCCCGCAGACTCCCGTCGTCCTGTCGGCGTCGTCCTGGAGCGATCTCGTCGTCATCGCGGTGCTCTGTCTCCTAGCCGTCTCCGGATTCGAGCCGGCGTTCGGGCAGTACTGGTTTCTCGTGTCCGCCGTCGGCGGGCTGCTGATCGGAGGCGGTGTCGCCGTCGTCGGCGCCGTTCGCCGGTGGAGCGTACTGCAGACCGTGGCTGTCGCCATCGCCGCGTACTTCCTGCTCGGAACGCCGTTGGCCGTTCCCGCGCAAGGCATCGGTGTGGTCCTGCCGTCGGTCGACAGCCTCACCTCCCTGGTCGTGGGTGCGGTCTTCGGGTGGTCGGACGCGATCACCCTGCGCGCGCCCGTCCAGCAGCCTCCGTACGTCGCGGTGGACCCCTACGTCGCGTCGTGGGTCGTCGCGCTTGTCACGATCACTCTGGCCCTGCGCTGGCTTCCTCGGCGCCCCCGCACAGCGCCGCGGGCCGGCGTGCTTCTCGCTGGGCCGCTCGTGCTGTTCCTCGCCGCGATCCTGATCGGGACCGAGGACGCGTTCTTCGCAGGAATCCGCGGCGTGGCCTTCGCCGCGATCGCGCTGCTCTGGCTGGGGTGGCGGCGGCGCGGCCGCACCGGCGCGGGAGTGGCGGCGGTGGACCCGAGCGCCGTACGACGCAAGATCGTCGGCACGGCCGCGATCGTCCTCAGTGCCGTGGTCGTGGGTGCTGTGCTGGGTGGCATCATGACGCCGGCCGCCGCCTCGCGCTACGTTCTGCGGCAGGAGGTCACGCCACCGTTCGATCCGCTCGAATACCCCAGCCCACTGGCTGGATTCCGTACCTACACGAAGAAGCTCGAGAAGACGGACCTGTTCTCGGTGACCGGGCTGCAGGATGGGCAGCTCATCCGGCTCGCGACCATGGACAGCTACGACGGCGTCGTCTGGAATGTCACCGGACCACGCGACCAGACTGCGGGATCGGGGAGCTTCGAGCTGCTGGGGCAGCGCATCCCCGCACCGTACATCTTCACGCCGGGCGCCCATTCGACCGTGCGGGTGAGCATCGACGGCTATGACGACGTCTGGCTGCCTGCGCCCGGGTACGTCGACCGGCTCGCCTTCACTGCCCACAACGGTGCCGACCCGACCACGATGGTGCGCGTGAACGCCATGACGGGCACCTCCGCCGTGACCACCGGCGTCCGGCGAGGCCTCGGTTACACGCTCGACGTGACGTCGCAGAGGATCCCCAGCGAGAAGGCCCTGCAGAAGGTCCCGCCCGCGCGCATCCAGATGCCGCCGGTGACGAACATCCCGGATGTGCTGGCCGCGAAGGCGCAAGAGTATGCGGGCTCCGCCACCACGGCGATCCAGAAGCTGCGCAACATCGAACGTTCGCTCAAGACACTCGGCTACCTCAGCCACGGCCGCGCCTCCGATCCGGTGCCCTCCCGTGCCGGCGAGGGCGCCGACCGGATGGCCGAACTCTTCTCCCGACGGCCGATGGTGGGCGACGAGGAGCAGTACGCGTCGGCGTTCGCCCTGATGGCGCGGCATCTCGGGTACCCGAGCCGCGTGGTGATGGGATTCAAGCCCAAGGTGACCGGCGGCCAGACCACGGTCGTCGGTGGCGACGTCACCGCGTGGGCGGAGGTGGCGTTCGACGGGGTCGGCTGGGTGCCGTTCTTCCCCACGCCCACCAAGACCGACGCTCCCCAGGACCAGACGACGAAGCCGAAACTGGAGCCGCAGCCGCAGGTGCGGCAGCCGCCGAACTCGAATTCGCAGTCGGATGCGCTGCTCACGCCGGTGAAGACCAAGAACGACGACCCCACCGACAAGAAGCAGTTCTCGTTGCCGGGATGGGTGTACCTCCTCGGCTGGGTGATCGGCGTGCCCGTTCTGCTGTATGTCATCCCGCTCGCTGCGGTGGCCTGGCTCAAACGCCGCCGCCGGCGACGGCGGAAGACCGCCGGGCCTCCGGACCGCCGGGCAGCGGGTGCGTGGAGCGAGCTCATCGATCGCCTCGCAGAGCTCGGGTTCCACACACCGGCCCGGTCGACGCGACGGCAGGCGGCGACGGAGGTCGAACGGCAGATTCGAGCGCAGGGCCTCGACTGTCCGCCGGGCCAGGTCGACGCGGTCGCACGCCTGGTCGACGCGGCCGTGTTCTCCGGGTCCAGCGTCGCCGACGAGCAGGTCGCCGAAGCATGGGAGCACTCCGATTCGATTGTCGGCGAGGTCGCGTCGCGTGCGGGCCGGCTGCGACGCCGGCTCGCCGCGTTCCGGTTCCACCGGGGCACGCGGGAGCCGTCGCGGCGAGTGGCCGGGAAACGGTCCGCACCAAATCCCGTTCCCGTGGTTTCGGGCGCCAACCTATAGTTGAGCCGTGGACAAGCCAGGTTTCATCGTCCCGCCGCCCGGGCTGATCCCGGCGGCGCCCGAGACCGTGCCGGACACCCGTCGGACAGCCCCACCGCGGCCGAGCCTTCCCGTGTTCGTGCCGACGGCTCCAGGGCAGGCGGCACCGGCTCCGGCATCGCCGCCCCCGGCATCGCCGCCCCCGGCGACGGCCGCACCGGCCCCGGCGACGGCCGAGACTCCGGCGGCCCCGGCGACGGCCGAGACTCCTGTCGTCGACGTGCCCGCCGACAGCGGCGCGTCCCCTGAGGTGGGAAGGTGGCGGCTGATCCTCGCGGACGGTTCGCGGCTGACGGTGCCGTCGAGCATCGTTCTCGGCCGCAAACCGCAGGCGACCGGTGAGTGGCAGGCTGCCACCGAACTGCCCCTCGACGACCCCGAGCGGTCCGTGTCGAAGACGCACGCCGTGCTCTTCGTCGACGGCGCCGACCTCGTCGTCGTCGACCTGCATTCCACGAACGGCGTGGTGGTCGTGACCGATGACGACAGGGTGACGACGCTCGCCGCCGGCGATCGCCATCGCATCGAGGCGAGCGCGACCATCGAACTCGGGCGCTTCAGCCTTCGCGTGGAACGGGACTGACCCCCGGGAGCCGGCCGACAAGAAATTGTCGGCATTTTGCGTCATAATTCCGCCCGGAGGCCATCTCTTAGACGTGATGACTTCGGTGGACTATCTTGCGGCGCGACGTCGGGCGCATCGTGAGGCATTGGTGGTTGCGTCGACGATGGCCAGTGTGCGTCGCCGTCCGACGGAGGACGACGTGGAGCGGTGGGTTGCGGCCTTCACCGCGCACCTGGCGGCGACGACCTCTGAGGGCTCGTCCGTGTCGGTGCTCCGGCGGCGGCATCGCCCGGTCCCGGCCTGGGCAACGCGACCGTGATCGGTGGTTCGGGCGCCACAGGCGCCGTCCGCCCGGGCTGCGCGGCTATGGAATCCGCCGGCCTCTCAACTCACGTCGTGAGTTAACCCCGGACTCGATCCTATTTGACGCCGGCGGTGGCGATGCTCTGCGTGAAGTAGCGCGGGAGGGCGAGGAAGAGGATGACGATCGGCGTGATCACCAGGACGGCGCCGGCGAGGTCGACGGAGGGATCGACGTGGCGATGGACTACCTCGACGCCCACCTGCTCGACGCCCACCTGCTCGACGACACCGCCGCCGGCAAAGAAGCGAGCTGATCAGGACTGCGCCGTGCGCGTGCTCTCCAGGAGGTGCGCATTGAGGTAGTCCAGTGCGAGGTCGATGCCGCCGAC